>RFPR01000162.1 GCA_009928265.1 Pseudomonadota bacterium
GATGAACCGCATCGGCGGCAAGTCGAACAGCGGCGAGGGTGGAGAGGATCCGCGCCGCTTCAAACGCCAGGAGAACGGAGACTGGGCCAACAGCGCCATCAAACAGATCGCCTCGGGCCGCTTCGGCGTCCACGCTGCCTATCTGGCCAGCGCCAAGGAAATCGAGATCAAGATGGCCCAGGGTGCCAAGCCCGGAGAGGGTGGGCAGCTCCCTGGTCACAAGGTCACCGCCTACATTGCCGCCCGCCGCAACTCGGTTCCCGGCGTCACGCTCATCTCTCCTCCTCCGCACCACGACATTTACTCCATCGAGGATCTGGCGCAGCTCATCTACGACCTCAAGCAGGTCAACCCCCGCGCCCGCGTCACCGTGAAGCTCGTCGCCGAAGCCGGCGTCGGTACGGTTGCTGCCGGAGTGGCGAAAGCCCACGCCGATATCATCCTCGTCAGTGGTCATGAGGGGGGCACTGGCGCTTCACCGCTGAGCTCCGTGAAACATGCCGGTGGAGCATGGGAACTCGGCGTGGCCGAGACCCATCAGGTCCTCCTACTCAACGGACTCCGCAACCGCGTGACCCTCCGCACCGACGGTGGCATGCGCACCGGCGAGGACATCGTCCACGCCACCCTGCTCGGAGCCGAGGAGTACAATTTCGGGACCGCCGCCCTCATCGCGATGGGCTGTGTGTACGTCCGCCAGTGCCACCTCAACAACTGCCCGGTCGGCGTCGCCACCCTCGACGAGCGCCTGCGCGCGAAGTTCAAGGGCAAGCCTGAGAACGTGGTCAACTTCTTCAATGCCGTCGCTCAGGAAGTCCGCGAAATCATGGCTCGCCTGGGATTCCGCACCATCGACGAGATGGTCGGCCGAACCGAGTGCCTCCGTCAGAAGCACATCCCTGATCACCCGAAGGCGAACACCGTCAATCTCTCCCGTCTCCTCAAGGATGTCGTGAAAGATGATCCGACGGCTGTCCGCTACGCCACGCGCGACCGGAATGATCCCGAACACGACCAACCGATCGACGACATCATCATGCAGGATGCCGAGGAGGCGATCCGCGATGCGAAGGCCGTGAAGCTCTCCTACAAGGTCGACAACACCAACCGCTCGATCGCGACGAAAGTCTCCGGAGAGATCGCCTACCAGTATGGCGAGGAGGGGCTCCCCGAGGGCACTCTCGAGCTCGACCTCACAGGAACCGCCGGGCAGAGCTTTGGCGCCTTCCTGGCTCCCGGTGTGAAACTCGTCCTCACCGGCGAGGGGAACGACTATGTCGGCAAGAGCATGAGCGGTGGCGAAATCATCGTCCGCCCGCTTCCTGGCCACCGCTTCGTCCCCGAGAAGAACAGTATCATCGGAAATACCGTGATGTACGGCGCAATCAGGGGGCACCTCTTTGCGAACGGCCGCGCCGGCGAGCGCTTCTGCGTCCGCAACTCGGGCGGCACCGCTGTCGTCGAGGGCATCGGCGACCATGGTTGCGAATACATGACCGGCGGCACCGTGGTCGTCTTGGGGTCGACGGGCAAGAACTTCGGCGCCGGCATGACCGGTGGCGAGGCCTTCATCCTCGACGAAGAGGAGAAGTTCCTTGGGCGCTACAACGACCAGTTGGTCGGCGCGGCGCGGATCGAGTCCCCGGAGGACGAGGCGAAGCTCAAGGGACTGATCACCAGTCATCATGAGAAGACCGGTAGCCCTCTGGCAGCCCGTATCCTTGGCGACTGGACGGGATCTCTCGCGAAATTCTGGAAAGTAACCCCTCACGTTCCGGCGGCCAAGCCAATCGAGAAGGACAAGGCCGATGAGGCCAAGACCATCATCACCGAAGCCATTACTGCTTCGCCGAAGGCTTAGCCCGAGACTGCTTCCATAACTCATTGCAAAGGCCGGCGTGATCCGCCGGCCTTTTCTTTTCCCTTCTTCTTTTTTCGTGCGAAAGAGTGATGGGATGCTAGGTTGAAGAACATGCAGAAAGCCGATCAACTGGCTCCCAAGATCGTCCACCAGTTGGCGGTGTTCTTGGAGAACAAGCCCGGGGCGCTCGCGGCGGTCTGTGATGCCCTAGCCGTTGCCAAGATCAACATCTACGGACTCACTGTCTCCGATACGACCGACCATGCGGTGGTGCGCATGGTGGTGAGCAACACGGATCGTGCCATCTCACTTTTCGATGCGCATGGAACGCTGGTCGTGGAGAGTGAGGTCCTGATGATTCAGAATGACAACAAACCTGGCAGCCTCTCCCGGATTGCGAACGCCCTTTCCACCAAAAAAATCAACATCGAGTACGGTTATCTGGCCTCGATGCCCTCAGCCAAAAAAGGACTCCTTATTCTGCGAGTGACCGATGCGCGCAGGGCGCATTCCGTGCTCAGGAAACTCGACGCGGAGCAGAAAGCTACTTCTTGAGCAGGTCGCGGATTTCCGTCAGGAGTTCCTCGCTCTTCGTCGGGGCGGCTGCCGCGGCATCGGTTCGTCTGAGCGAATTGATCGTCTTCACCAGCGCGAAGATGCAGGCGGAGATAATCACGAACTCGATCACGGTGTTGATGAAGCTTCCGTAGGCAAGGATTGGGGCCCCGTCCTGTTTGGCGGCTGCGAGGGTGGAGTAGTGCTTGCCGTTGAGAGGAACGTAGAGGTCCTGGAAGTTGATTCCCTTCATGAGCAACCCGATGGGCGGCATGATCACGTCCTGGACGAGGGCGGTGACAATCTTCCCGAATGCGGCACCCATGATCACGCCGACGGCAAGGTCGATCACATTGCCTCGACTGATGAACTCGCGGAACTCGTTGAGGAATTTCCCTGAGGTTTCGACGACTTTCTTCGGTTCGGGAACGGGGAGCATGGGAAAAAGACTGAATGCTGAAGACTGAAGGCTGAAGGAAAAAATCAGTCGTTCTGGTTATTTTGCCGGCCCATGCTGGATCAACTCCACCTCATATCCCTCCGGGGCGTCGATGAATGCAATGAGGGAACCCGAGGATGTTTTGTGCGGACCGTCGCTCAGGGGGTAACCCTTGGCGGCTGTCTCCTTCGCAAAGGCTTCCAGATCGCTCACTTCGAAGGCGAGATGGGTCAGGTCCGGCCCGACAACAACGGGGCCGCTCCCTGCAAACTCGCAGATCTCGATTTCCTCCTCGCTGCCCGGGGCTTTCAGAAAAACGAGTTTGGAGCCCCTGCCGCTCTCGCTGCGGCGGGTTTCCGTTAGTCCGAGTACGTCACGGTAGAACGAGACGGTCTTTTCGAGATCTTGAACACGGTAGCGGGTATGAAGGAGTCGGGTGATCATGGGGGAATCATGATCTCAAGGTCCCGCAGGATGGAAGTGGGAACGGCACCCGATCCTCCTTGTCTCCGGCGCGGATCTTTTCCACCCTTATTGCAATGTCGTTTCTCCAAAGCGTGTATGCCAAGCTCCGCAGGCATCCCAAGAGGATCGTCTTTCCCGATGGGAACGATCCCCGGGTGATCCGTGCGGCCAGGATGTTCAACGACCGCGGGCTCGGTATTGCTGTCCTGATCGGCAAGCGGGAAGAGATCGCGGCCGTCGCCGAAGCCAACGGAGTCGTACTGGAAAAAATCGCCATCATCGATCCGGAAACTTCTTCCGAGATGCCGCGATTCCTGAGTCTGGCCGCCCAACTGGAGCGTTACCGTGGCATGGAGCCGGGAGAGTTGCGCAATCTGCTCAGCAAACCGAATTACTTCGCCGCAATGATGCTCCAGCACGGGTTGGTGGACGGACTGGTCGGCGGTGTCGGCGCCTATGCCTCGACGCTCTTCCGGCCGCTGCTCCAGCTCATCAAGCCGCTGCCTCATTCACCCGTTGTCTCCGGTGCCATGATCGTGGAGGTGCCGCGTCCCGAATTTGGCGATGACGGGGTCTTGTTCTTTGCGGACTGCGGCGTGGTTCCGGAACCGACCGTCGAGCAACTCGCCTCCATCGGTGTCCAGACGGGACTTCTTGCTAGGCAGGTTTTCGGAAAGACCCCACGCATTGCCTTCCTGAGCTTCTCCACGCACGGCAGTTCCTCCCATCCCACAGCCCTTAAGATGGCGGCGGCCGCCGCCCAGGCGAAGGAACTTGTCATCCGTGCGGGAGGCCATGACGCCCTGGATCATCCCATGGAAATCGATGGGGAACTGCAGGCCGACACCG
>RFPR01000163.1 GCA_009928265.1 Pseudomonadota bacterium
ACCTTGCCCGGCTCCACGTCGCGGGGCGTGTCGAGCCACTTTTCGTTGGCAGCGAGGAAGTCTACCACAGTGGAGTGCACGCCGCCCGCCGAGCGAGCCCAGGTGAACCAGTCCTCCGGAGAGGGAGTGAGGTCGATCGTCCAGAAGCGGTCCAGCAGGGCTGGGTCCATCTCGTTGACGGTGTAAGCAGCCGTGTGGTTGATGGCTGAGAAGACCCGCGTCTGCGGGTGGAGCTTCCAGCCGTTGAGCTCGCGGTCGAGCACGATCTGGAACGCTGCCTGCATGACCTCAGGGGTCGCGCGGTTGAGCTCGTCGAGGAAGAGGCACACCGGCTTCTCGCAGGCACGCTTGTACCACTCGGGTGGGTTGAACCGCGTCACCTCGCCGTCCGTGGAGGGGAGACCAATCATGTCACCCTCGGACATCTGCGAGAGGCGGCGGTCCACCACCTCGAAGTTCTTGATGCCGTTCTGCTCTGCGATCACCGCAGCCACCTGGCGGACCACTTGGCTCTTGCCGATGCCGTGCGGCCCTCGGAGGAGGACAGACGTGGTCTGCGGGAGGCGGGGTGCGATGGCAACGAACGTCTTGATGGTCATCGTGGACATGTGCTGATTTCCTTGCTAGGGTCGACTTAGTAACTATACCACGCTCACGCGCGAGGTTGCAAACTTTCTTTGAGTTCAGGTGTGAATCTTTTCAGACAGACGTCATCCGAGACAGAACGATCTCGGCGGACTTGTAGGCCGTGCGGTGGTCGCGTTCCATCACGGTGAGCTGGCAGCGGCCGTCGATGTTCACCTGAGCGATGAACGGAGGCTTCTTGCCGCCGCGGTTCTTGGCACGGTAGCCGACCACTTCGATGAGAGAGTTAGGGTAGAGGACCTGAGCCAGGTCCAACAGCTTCTGCTTGGGGGAGGGTCCGAAGGCCATGGTTTATACTACACCTTTCTCGCGCGAACTTGCAGGTCAGGACAGGTCCTCGAGGACGACGACCGACAGGCCGCGGTCCGCCGCGATGCCCACCGCGTCGCTCACCGAGAACTCGTCGCGAGGGGCGGCGTAGTAGTACGCGCCGTGAGCCTCACACCAGGCGTCGACCGCGGCGAGCGAGGCCTCGTAGTCGATGTCCAGGAACCGGCGGGCCGACCAGTAGCCCGGGTAGAGCATGGCGAGGAGGTCGCAGATGTTGACCGTCGCGACCGTGCGACCCTCGAACGTGAAGTTCTCGACAGGGAGGTCCGAGGGGAGCTGGCTGATCTGTTCCATGTATCTACTATACTCCTTTCACGCGCAAACTTGCAGGTTTTCGTTCGTCAACGCCGGCTCAGTCGAAGGCCGCCGCCCAGGACCGGTCGATGGCGGCCATCTCGGTCGTGGTGACCTTGCGGAAGGACCCCGGGTCGGGCACGAGGCGGACCTTCATGCCGGCTTTGGGGGTCCCGATCACGTCAGCCTTGCGCTTGGCTTCGGCGAGCGAACGGGCCGTGCAAGAGTTGTAGCCGCCGGTCTTCCAGTTCCAGGTGTAGATGCTGTCCATGGTTCTATAGTACCCTTTTCGCGCGCGAACTTGCAGGTTTTCAGCCGACGACCCGAGCACCCTCGATCCGAGCCGGCCAGATGCCGTTGGAGCCCTGGACGAGGAGCTTGTGGATGGGGTTGCCCGGGTACACTCTGAGGACCTTGAAGGTTCCGGTGCCGAGACCGTTCTCCCAGCCGAGGGTTACCGTGTCGCCGGGCTTGATGTCGTTCTTCATGGTCCCACTGTATCCTGTTCTCGCGCGAACTTGCAGGTGTGTCAGCGGGGAGAGAGCCTCCGCCTGATCACGCGGGGCGAACCCTCGCGGGAGGGAGTGCCCGGGAGGCGCAAGCCCGCCGTCTCTCGGGGCTTCGTCTTGGCGTCCCCGGGAGAGAGCTGGTAGTGCTGCCAACCGAGCTCAGGGCACTCGTAGAACCAGCCCGACAGCGTCACCCTCCCAGTCTCCGCGTTCTCCAGCACCTTGCCTGGTCGCTTCCGGAGCCGCGCTGTGATGTGGCCGCGGGAGGCGCAGGCCGGGCAGCAGCCCATGGCTAGCCGCGCGTCTCGCTGCTCGGGGGTGAGCATGACGGTCTTCTGGTCGGGATCTTGTGCTGCTAACTTAACTCGCATGTGTCAACCTCGGCGTTGTGATTCTTTCTCTAGAATTTCACCCAGGCCCTCCAGGAGGTCGAAGAGCCGCGCGTGAGCGTCTTCAGCGTGCTGCTGGATGGCGTGGTAGTAAGGGTCGTCTTCCGTGTGGGGAAGGTGCACAGTCACGTCCCCCCACAGGCGGTTCATGGTGTTGCGCAGGGCGGCACGGTGGTTCCGCACAGCCGTCATGTGCACGTCCCAGGGCCCGGTCACGCTTCCTCCTTCCAGGACCGCTTGCGGTTCCCCTGACGCTTCTCTCGGCGGTCCCGCATGGGACGCGAGGAGGTGTGGCGGCGGTTCATGGCCACCACGAGCCCGTTTCGAGTCTGCTTCTTTGCCATAGCTATCCTACTATACCCTGTCCCCGCGCCCGCTTGCATCCGCGTCCCTGCTCACCCACACCACCGCGAGGAGGAGGGAGAGCACCATGCCGCCCCACACCGCCACGCCCAGAGTCTCCCGGGCCAAGCGGCCGCCGGACAAGAGGAAGGACACGCCCCACACGAGCGCGCCCAGCACTGCACCCGCGGGAGGCGCAGTCAAGAAGTAGAAAATGTACCGCGGCCAGACGAGGACCGCCGCGAGGAGAGCGAAGAGGTAGAGCATCAGCTCTCTCGCCCCCAGCCCGTCACCACAGCCACAGCCACAGACCCCGCTGCGCCTCCCCCCACGAAGAGAGGGAGAGAGGAGAGAGGGAGAGAGAGGCCGCTGCCGAACATGGCGACGCACCACGCCCCAGCGCCCAGGAGCGCCCCGAAGAAGGGAGCCACGCCCACGACGAGCGTCCACCGGGGCCACAGGACCATCGCAGCTACGAAGAGGAGGAACGGGACCATGCCCCTACTGTACCACGGAGGCGCGCGCAGGTGCACCCGGGAAGGGTCAGCCCTCGCGAAAGTCATGCGACGCTCTTAGCTTGCGCGACGACGAGGGTTGATCGCGAGATCGTGCGAGAATTTTTCGCGCGCGCTTGGGCAAAGGTAGAGAGTCTCCCACGCATTTCCGCAATTTCCCCGTTTCTCTGCCCCGCTCCCCCGCAGAGCAGCTTTTTCCGCCACGCGTCGCTGTGCACCCTCGGGGAGCAGCTGCCATCGCTCGCAGCAGCTGCCGGGGTCATTTGTCCACGCGCCGCAGGGTGTCAGGGCAGCTTGCGGCGCGGGAAGCTCGCGTCATTACCCTGAGATGAGCCCAGATCCCAGCTCGCTCTATCCCTGGGGTGTTGTGCCCTCGCGCTCGCCTCCCTGTCCGTCCCTTGAGCTCTCCCCCTAGACGCCTCTCTCCTTCTTTCCCTTCTTCTCTCCCTTCATTTATTTTATTTGTTCGACTGCGCCCGGAAAGACTATAGTTAGTCCCATGAAAATTGTGCTATTTGTAGCGCTGGCCAGCGAGTTACCTGTTGAACGTGTGCCAGAGGGTATTGACGTCGTGTACACAGGGTGCGGTAAAGTGAATGCAGCGATTGTGACATCGCAGTATCTTGCTAGCGTGGATCCTGCCGAGACGCTTGTTGTCAACTTTGGGTCTGCAGGGTCTGCATTGCCGAAGATGAAGCTGTATGAGTGCACGAAGTTTGGTCAGCACGACATGCGCGCCGAGCCGTTAGCTGCACGTCATCAGACACCGTTCGATGAGCTGTTTTACCCCGGCCTGATGAGTCCGATTATTTTTGGCGAAGGAGGATATGAGTGCGCAACGCAGGATGTGTTTGAGACCCGTCCGATCGATGGCTACATATACGACATGGAAGCGTATTCGATCGCAAAGGTTTGCAAGAAGTACGGATTTGGGTTTCGATGTTTTAAATTTGTGAGCGACGAGGGTGACGTCACCGATTGGGCACAAAACCACGACAAGGGAATTGATCTATTCTTAACCGAGCTGAAAAAGATCATTCAAAGTTATAGTTATACGTCATGAAGATTCGGTTAGATGAATTAAGGCAGTTGATCCGTGAGGC
>RFPR01000164.1 GCA_009928265.1 Pseudomonadota bacterium
GCCGAAAGGGGATGTAGTTCCGGATCGTCATCCCCAGCCCTGACCCCGGTATGGGGCTGACGATCCGGAACTACATCCCCTTTCGGCTCACCTATCAGGTGTCGGTCCACTGCCGTTCGTCACTGCACGACCGGTACCTGATGAGCAAGTTCATGACCGATGTGTTCCCCCCTCGCCCTCTGTGGTTGGGCGTAGACGCTGACAACACCTGGCGTCGCACGGAGTTGACGAACATGGCTCAGTCGGACATCACCGAGACCACTGAAAGCGGGAACAAGCGCATCTTCCGCAAGGTGTACACGATCTCCATGCAGGCTGAGATCCCCCAGGATGTCATCACACAGTCTTGGCAGGTCTTGCGGGCCTACGTCAACCTCTACGACAGGGAGACACTGGACACGTTCTTCCAGCCAGAACTTCCCACCGCCGACTTCGACCACGCCGATCCACCATTGGCGTACGCTGCTGCTCAGGCAGCAAACGCCAGTATCACCTCTTCGTAACGCCGCCTGGCTCGGATCACCCCCCGTAACACTCACCGGATTCACGTCTAACCCACAGGGAGTATCCCATGCCGCTCAATTACCGCCGTCCAGGCGTCTACCTGGAAGAGAGTCTGCTTTCTTCCGCAGGAGATGTCTCCAACGCAACCTCGGTCGCCGTGTTTGTCGGTGCCGCATCAAAGGGTCCCGTCAACGAACCGACCCGTATCGAGACCTGGGGCGACTACGCCACCCTGTTCGGTGGGTTCGACACCGTCAACGACCCTCAGACCAACAAGAAGGCGCTGTCGTACCTGCCGTACTCGGTGTACTCGTACTTCCAGAATGGCGGTCGGACAGCGTTCGTTGTCCGTGCCATCCCGGTAGCCAACGCAGGTACTGCTGCCAGCCGCACTGTGACCGGCAGCAAGTTCTCGGACGCCACGTCCAGCACTGCCTTCACGATCTCGGCACGGTCGGCGGGCAAGTGGGGCACGAACGTCTCGTACACACTGCGTATTCAGGAGACGGTCGGCGCTAGCCCGGTTACCGACGTGGTGTTCACCCTCCAGGTGATCCTGACCACCAACGGTGTCCAGGAGGTCGTGGAGTCCTACCCGAACCTGTGCGTCGCTGGCACCATCTCGGGCACTCGTCCGGTAGCAGAAGCGATCAACGATGCTGTGTCGGGAAGTCGCTACATCACGATCAGCGGGGCGAGCACGTCCGTCGCCCCTGCTGAGGCGACCACGCCCGTGGCCCTTCAGGGTGGTACGGATCCTCGTCTGCCGACCTCTGGCGATCTCGCAACATCAGCGATCGACGCTGTCGGGCGGGTCGAAGGCCCCGTGCTTCTCAACATCGCTGGTTACATCAGCGACGCTGACACGGTGGAGACGACCACTTGGGCCGACAACTACGTCGGTGCCACTGTGGCGTCGTCGTCCTGGAGTGACCGGCAGGACGTGTTCATCATCAACGACAACTGCCCTCCCCGTGAGCCTGGTCAGACGACCTCCTCCTACAAGACCAGCATGCAGCAGTCGACGGCACTCGCAGCCAACAGCGGCGATTCATACTCGGCGTCGTATGGGCCGTGGGGTCTCATCACCAACCCGCTACGAGTCGGCTCGATCATGGCCATCCCTCCGGGCGGCGCTGTGATGGGCATGATTAGCCGTGTCGACTCAACGATCGGCGTGTTCCGTGCCCCGGCTGGCGTGATCGCCTCCCTCAACAACTTTGTGGGTGTGCAGACGAAGTTCACTGATACCGAACTGGGTGATCTGAACTCGGCCAACATCAACATCATCCGGCCGGTGGTCGGGTCCGGCCTTTCGGTGATGGGTGCTCGTACACGCAAGTCGTACGGTGCCGACCGGTACGTGTCGGCTCGCCGCACGCTGATCTACATCCGTGAAGTCATGCGCCGTTCGACGCAGTTCGCTGTGTTCGAGAACAACGACAGCCGCCTGTGGTCGTCAATGTCGATGGCTGCAGAGCGCATCCTCCGCCCTCTGTGGGAGTCGGGCGGCCTTCGTGGAGCCTCGGCCAGCGAGGCGTACTTCATCCGCTGTGACGAGACGGTCAACACCCCGGCCGTAATCGCTGCGGGCGAGGTTCGCATGGAAGTTGGCGTAGCCCTGGAGTACCCGGCTGAGTTCGTCATCATCCGCGTCTCGCAGTTCGATCGTGGCCAGACCACGACCGAAGTCAACCCCCGGTAACCACCGCTCATCACACAAGGAACTGAGATGCCGACACTCATCAACCGCAGCACTACCCGGACGGATCCCGTCCGCAACTTCAAGTACCAGGTCCAGTTGTTCCACCCGGACTCCCAGTTCAACAAGGCCATCGGTGAGATGGGCTTCATGACGGTGGAAGGTCTGGCCATGAACACCGAGATGGTCCCCTACCGTGAAGGTGGTTGGAACACGAACCCGCACAAGTTGCCCGGTCAGACGGACTTCGCACCGTTGACCCTCAACGCTGGCGTGTTCTGGAACAAGACCGGCATGTGGGATCTGGCCAAGCAGATGTTCAGCGTCCAGTGGGGCAACGGCAAGATCGGCCTGCTGGACGAGTACCGCTACGACATGGCTGTGCGGATCCTCGACCACCCGGTCACCAAGGGTTCGGAGTCAGGTACCGGTGGTTCAACGGACGGTGCCATCATGGCATTCGCCTTCTACAACTGCTGGACGGCGAGCATCGGCTTCAACGGCTTGAACGCCATGGACAACGCCATCCTCGTTCACCAGATGACGGTGCACCACGAGGGCTTCGACGTGTTCTTCGGCAACTCGGAAGCCAAGAGCCTGATCCACACCTCGGGTGGCGGCGGCAGCCGAGTCAGTATCCGATAACCCAACCCATTGAAACGGAGCACACAACGTGACAACCCAAGAGATCAACCTTGCGGACCTGGAGAACGAACTAGACCCGAATGTCACCCGCCAGCAGAAGTTGGCGGAGGCAAAGGCGGCTATCGCAGGCACCACGCCACTCATCCCCGATCCGCCAAACTGTGTCGTACGCCTTCCCCGTGGCCTGTACCAGGGCGGATCGTGGAAGACCGAAGCAGAGGTGCGGGAACTCAACGGGGCCGACGAGGAGTCCCTGTCCCGTGTCAAAGACGCTTCGGACTTCTTCGATCTCGTCCTGGCACACGGGGTGGTCCGTGTCGATGACCTGAACCTGGCGTCCTCGCCCCTGTCTGAGCGGCAGATCCTTCTACGGGAACTCCTGATCGGGGAGCGCTCGCAACTGCTCATGGCCATCCTCGTCGCCACCTACGGGGAAGAGAAGGTCCTGAACATCACCTGCGGCACCTGCTCCGAGGATCAGGAACTGACGCTCTACCTCTCCAAGGACTTCAAGGCCAAGGAGGTAGAAGATGTGGCTGAGCCGTCCTTCTTCTACACCACGAAGAGCGGCGACAGTGTGGAGTATCGCCTCGTCACTGGTTCCGACCAGAACGAGGTCCTTCGCCGGAAGGGTGCCACCACGGCCGAACAGAACTCGGTCATCCTCAGTCGGTGTATCACCAAGGTCAACGGTGCGATCCTCCCTGACCCCCAGGGATACGCCAGGAGGCTCGGGATGAAGGATCGGATGGCACTCCTCCAGCAGATGGTTGACCGGCAGCCGGACCTGGATCTCGGCGTGCAGACGACATGCGTGGCATGTGGAGGTGACATCGTCTTCAGCCTGGGATGGAGTGACTTGTTTCGCCCCTGACATCCAGGCTCTCTACCTGGAGTATGACCTGCTATCCACCACCTACTCGGGGTGGGGGCTACAGGAACTGAAGTCGCTCACGTTTCGAGAGCGGCAGTACTGGAAACGCCTGATCGCCTGGAGAAGAGAAAGGAGCGCACTTGGCTGACGAACCGAACGCAGCGGGCGGGGGAGCCTTCTCCGCTACCTTTCAACAACAGGGCAGGGGCCGCAACAAGACCTTCACCGGGACCGGCTCGATCTCCATGGAGATCCCTGGCATCAAGCAGGTGTCTCAGGACCTTCAGCAGGTCACGAACGCTCTCAACAACCT
>RFPR01000165.1 GCA_009928265.1 Pseudomonadota bacterium
GACCAAGGGGGTTAGTGAGCGCATCGTGGGGTCATGCAAAACAAAAAGAACACCGAGGCTGGCGCGGTGGAAGTCGCCCGCATCAATGCTCAAGTTGAAAATCCCGAGAATCTGACCCGGGACGAATTGACTTGCGTGAAGATCATCGAAAGCACGATTAACTCTCGTTGCGAAACCTTGGAGAAGGCTCGGGAGTGGGTTGCCTGTCTTTCCGGGTGGTTTGTCTATCGTGGCGGTAGCCATATCGCCGTTCACCGTGATCCGTCCGGCCCCCGGGTTCTTCTCGTTGCGGAGGTCAAATAACATGAAAAGCAAAAAGTTCGCAAAACTTTCTGGCGTTTCAATATCATACGCCCCAATCGAAATTTACGGTACGGGTGGGAACATCACCGAGCATCCTTTTTACAAAAAAGACCCGGCGTGGGCCTACCTCACCCACGCCGTGATCGATGGCAAGATGGGTTGCAAGATCACCGGGGCATATCTTTGCTGGGACACTTCCATCGAGGATCAGAACGGGCTCCCGACTTGCCCTGTTTGCCGGAAAAAAGTTGAAAAGGCCCGAAAATCAGTTGACACCAACCTGCTTTCTGATGGAGTCGGGACATGAAATCAAAGAAAACCATCTTTTACATAACCCCAAGCGATGCCCGTCACCTTTCTTATGAATTACGGCGGGCGAAGCGTGATTTAGTACGGCAACACAAAGCCATATCCAAGAAGCCCTATTCCAATGAATCGGAGTACCAGTTTCTCGGTTATCTTGAGGGTAAGGAGTCCTCGATTCGCATGGTGATGCGACTATTGAAAAGGAGTACCAAGTGAGCAACATCATCCAACCCGGCGACGAAAAGATCGTCACCATCCAGATGAAATCCGACATGGCGAAGGGGCTCGCCTCCATCCTTGGCGAATACGCCTTGCGGATGACGATGCCCGTGTTCACCGAGCAGTTGACCGATGACCAGCGCAACGAGGCCGAGAAGGTCTTTGCGGAACGGAAGCGGTTTGCGACCGCCGTGGCACAATCCCTCCACCGGGAAGCGACGAAATGAGCCGGATCGACCCCAAGCTGGTCGCCACCGCCTATGTCGCCTTCCGTTCCGACCGGGTGCGGGCCGAGCATCAGTTGAAGAAACTTTCCGAGGTCTTGAAGAAGTGGAAGAAGCGCAAGATCAAATGCGACAAGTTCACGATCTTCGTGGATGACTCCTCCCGGTCCTACCTCCCCCGGCAGGCGGTGGTCAATCAGCTTGGGGAGGCGTGGGTCCGGGCGCACCAGAAAACCACGAAATTCCGCATGGTCCGGGTGGTTTGGAAATGACCTACCGTTCCGAGTTCCTGTTTCCCGACAGCCCCAACTTCGTGCAGATCGGGGGTGATTTCGCCGATCCCATGTCGGCGATCCGCCAATGCTACGACCTCAAGATGGCGATGCCCTACATCGCCGATTACCGGGTGCTGAACCTCGAAAACCAGATTATTTTCTCGCGTGGCAAGCCCTCAATGCCGGACCCGATCCGCCGGGTCCGCAAACTTCTCCGCGAGGGTTCCGAGGAATGAACGCCCGCGCCCTTTCCCTCATCGAGATGCGCGCCTATGAACTTGGTATGTGCGCCAGCAACGAGCCGTTGAGAATGCTTCCCATCGAGGTCGCCTGCATCCCCGAGATTTCCCTCCAACCCATCCCCCGGCTCGAAAGCATGGTCCGCCGTTACAACATGGACCAGTTCGACCGACTTTCCCAAAAGGGGTATAGGCTGAACCTGCTCAAAGGAGAATATGAAAAAGTTAAGTGACGACACCCTCGCCTTTTTCCGCGACGCCGGGAGGAAAGGTGGGCTTGTCCGCAATCCCCGGAAGAAAATCGCTTCGCTTGAAAATTTGAAAAAGGCCCGCGCAAAACGGTGGGCCGGAAAGGAAAGGAAATGAGTTGGAACCAAATGCCTTTGTACGAAATCATACTACGAATCGCCATTGTCCTTTTTGGGATATGGGCGTTGGTAAATTCAGTTCTGATCGGTTATGCACTTTGGAAGAAGGTCGAAGATGAAGATTAACCAAACCCCTACCGCTCAACTGGTTGAGACGAAAAATAGGCTTCTCAAGTCTTGGCCGACCGAATACAACATTGAAAAAACCGAAGATGGCAACACGAAAAAGACGCTTAAAAGCCCCGGGAAGGGCCCGGAGGACTCCTCCCGGTACTTTGCCCATGTTTGCGAGGAACTCGCTCGCAGGGGGCAATTATGAGCGATTACAAGGCCATCAGGATAACGAAGCTGGTGAACGGGTCATCGAAGTTCATCATGGCGTGGGATGGAAAACGGCTTTTGGGATTCATCTTGCCGAAAGGATCGACGCCCGCAACCAAGAGGAGAAAAAAGTAATGCCCATCCGAGGAATCTATGTCCACCCGGATCATCGTCCCGGGACCAACCCGAAACTGCAAAAATTATGGCTCTGGATAGCCCCCTACACGGTTTGGGACAAGGACGGCCCCAAGGGATTCATTTCCCGAAACCGAGCCGTCGATTTTTACTACCAAGTTTCGCGGGAACTGACCGCGAACGCGATTGCTTCCATTGAACGCAAGGGCTGGTTCAAAACCCCTTCGTGAAAAACCCGCTTTACCGATTCGATGATCTGACCGAGGAGGAGGCTTCGATCATCGTCTCCTCCCTGTTCCGCGAACTGCACCTGATCGAAGGCACAAAATTGTACAAGGCCAACCTGATCCGGCGGATCATCGAGAAAGTCGCCATTCGGGACGGGCGGTGATCTGTTTTCTCCCCAATCCCCGCTGGGTCCTCACCCCGCTTGGTCAGGCGTTGTGGATCGCCGTCATCGACTATGGCATATCCCACAACCCCATTTACCTCGTTGAAATCTCCTCCACCGGGGAACATCGGTGCGTGGATATGCGGGAAATCCGGGGCATGGAGAACGCGACCTACAACATACCCCGTCCCGCCACCCCTTCCCGCGATCCATGGACCTAGACGCAATCGCAAGCTGGACTGAACCGCGATCCATCGCCACCGCCCGGGGTGGAACCCTGATCCGCACCGCCCGCCCGACCCCCGGTTTCTGGGAACTCTGGGCGCGGCACAAACTTTCCATGCGGAAACATGGGATTTCCCCCCGCAAACTCCCCGACGGGACGACGGGACATGGGAAGTCACGCATTTCATGGACGGCCAACTCCATGAACTTGCCTTGGAGGACTCCAAACTGGACATTTCCGGCCTCCTCAAGTGGCAAATCGAGCCGATGTCCCGGCTGGTGGAAATCCTCAAGAACCATCTTTCCGCCGTTGATTCCTCCTCCACGGGCGTCGGAAAGACCTACACCGCCTGTTCGGTCGCCAAAAATCTTGGCCTTGCCGTGGGCGTGATCTGTCCGAAGGCCGTCATTCCCTCATGGCATGAGGCGTCGAAACATATCGGGACCGAGATCAAATTCATCCTCAACTATGAGGGCTTGAAATTTTCCGCCGGGGCCAAATACATCACATGGACCGACATGGGCTACCCCGTCTGGAAAATCTCCGAACGCGATCCCGTGCTTCTCATTTTCGACGAGGCGCATCGTTGCAAGGATCACAACCTTTCGAAAAACGCCCTCATGCTGGTGTCCGCCGTCTCGCAGAAAATCCGCCACCTCATGCTTTCTGCCACCCTCGCCGACTCCCCGCTTCACATGAGGGCGGTCGGTTACTCCCTCGGGCTCCACAACGGGCGAAATTTCCGACAATGGATCACCTCGCTCGGGTGCTGGCAGGACCGAAACAACGCTTGGCACTTTTCCGGGGGCGAGCCTGCGATGAAACGCATCCGGGCGACCATCTTCCCGGCCCGGGGCGTCCGTATCCGGGCGGACGATCTCGGCAAGGACTTCCCCTCCACGCTCATCACCGCCGAGGTCATCGAGGCATCCGGGGCCGACAAAATCTACGAATCGCTCAAATCTCGGTTGTCGAAAGTCGAG
>RFPR01000166.1 GCA_009928265.1 Pseudomonadota bacterium
TTGATCTATTCTTAACCGAGCTGAAAAAGATCATTCAAAGTTATAGTTATACGTCATGAAGATTCGGTTAGATGAATTAAGGCAGTTGATCCGTGAGGCCCTCGAGGGTGAGGAACTGGCCTTGTATGTTTGGCGTTATCCCTCTTACATAAAGGTTGTGTTGTACTCACCTTCAGAATTATTAGGACTAGATTGGTCGAACAGGTTTGAAATACCTAAGAGCGTGCTGAGGGGTTCTGCCGGGTTCGGTCAGACAGATAATCCTTGCAATGGTGCCTGGCAGGTGTCTTCCATCGCCGGTATCGGCCTTGGAAAACTGCTGTACGGTCTTGGTTATGCTCTCGTGCCTGGTGGAAGGTTGATGCCTGATCGGCATTTCTCTTCGAAGAGGGCCAAAGATGCTTGGGCCAAGTCGGCGGGAAAGATGAGGGGATTACCACTTGACGACGTGGAAAGTCCAAAGACACCCGAAAAAGAAGACGACTGTGAGGTCCAGGTCCCAGCTAACAAGGGTGGACCGGATCCTATCCTTGATGTGGCCTATGAGGGTCCCAAGGTGGACCCAGGCCCGATGGAAAAAGTCCATGAGAAGACCATCGAGAACCTGATGGGGATTCTCAACAGCGTCAGCAACAAACGCTGGGACTATGAACAAACAAGAGAGAAGCTAGAAGACATGCTACGATCATCCAGCGCAAAGTTCTTCACTTCAGAGTTTGAGAAGTACTACAAGGAAAGATGATATAGTTATACTCTATGAAGATTCGATTGAGTGAATTAAGAAGATTAATCCGTGAGGCTCTGGGTGGTGAGGCGTGCTGCCCATGACTTGGGACATAGAAGTTTATTACGATGGTGATTGTCCGTTATGTATCCGCGAGATCAACATGCTTCGTAGGTTGGACAAAAAGGGTAAGATTATATTTACTGATATCGCGTCTCCCGATTTTCCGGTCCAACGTGGAACGATCGGTTGGCAAGTACTGATGGACCGCATCCACGGAAGATTACCCGATGGAACGACAATAGAAGGTGTCGAAGTATTCCGTCGATTGTACACCGCGGTAGGATTCGGTTGGATTGTCAAGGTAACTCGATGGCCGGGCATCTCTCATCTTCTCGATTGGGCGTACAACATCTTTGCGAAGAATCGATTGAAGTGGACTGGTCGCTGTGAAGACGGATCATGCAAGATTTGAATTTGTTTTTCTCTTATGGATCATAGTTATACTAATCACTAAGCGCGGAGAAGTGATGCGTGCCTTGAACACAGTGATTGGTCACGAACGCAAGACGCACAATCGATGACCTCTATTCCCAATAGATCTTGTCACCACGTCGGTAGTACTTTAAATTCTCTCTTGCAGCTTGCTTTGTGAAATGTCCGTCGCGGTAGGTAGCATAGTTATTAGGCAGAAGAGCGAACTGACCTGTCTCAAGAGCGATGAGGTTAAGAGGCTTGTGTTCTTCTGGATACCGACTGTAACCATCTGCCCAGTCTATGATGATTCCTGTGTGTCGACCTTTTGCTTTGAAAGGTGCGTGAATTTCGCAAGTCAGACCTTCTAGATACTTCGCATAGAATGCCTCTACGTCGTCACCCATTGACGCCCAAGGCATGAGGTGCTCACGGGGCACACTGAAATCTTCAGTGGTCGAGATCGCATGGAAAGGAAGCCCACTCCAATGCGCGCCTGACTCAAGAAAAACGTGACACATGAGGGTCTGGTATTCTCGAGAGTAGACGGCGTGCCAAATACCTGGTGTGGTACCCGGAGGCATATTTGGTCCTAAAAACTTATTGTCTACCTTGACGTAGACATGAAAGGGTAAGTTTGCGTGTTTTCCCATGACATTATTGTTCCTTGCAGCGCTTCGCTTTACTGGATGACTTAACCTATTTTCGCTACTCGATCGCTGCCGCTGTTGAAGTGGACGCGGTTGACCCAGCACCGCACCGGCAAGATGACCTCCACCCACTCGGCATAGGGATACAGGAGGGTGTCGCTGTCTCTTTCTGTCCTCCCCGTGAGCATCACCGTGCCCGGAGGGATGTCGACATAGGGGTTGAGCCGCTTCTCTTCCCTGTACGTGTCCATGGCAGCGAGGGAGGCCGTGGGAATGGACCGTCCCTCTAGGCCGTAGGTGTGGGCCTCACCCCTGAGGACCATGCCGGGGTATGCTTTTCGCGTGGCGAGGCTGATGAATGGGAGTACGAGCCAAGCGGCTCCTGGTGGCAGGATCATGTGTGGTCTCTGAGTTGATTACGAAGATTTGAGAACGTGGGATTATCAGAGGCCCGCGTCGGTGAGGCGGTAGCCGGGCTTTCCTAGAGCGATACCGCTCAGGTGCTCTCCGCTCCGGTCGCCGTTCTGCTTCGCTGAGACGTGGATGTCCTCCAGGAGGACCCTCTGTCGAGTGATCAACCTGATCACCTCTTCTCGGAGCGGAGCCGGTGTCGCCGAGTTGCGCAGTCGCGTGATGAGGTCGTTGATGTAGTCCTTGTCCATGTTGGTTCCTCTCAGGGGGTCGTCTCGTAGGTTCGCCATCCGTCGTAGTGGAAGACGTAGGCCCACTCAGCACCGATGTCGCTGAAGGAGCTCTTCACTAGCTGCTCCACGTCGGTGTACACCTTCGGAGGAAGGAGCTCGTCACCCCTGTCGCGGTGGTAGGCCACTGTGGTCTCGAGGCTGGGATTGAGCGAGGATAGGTCACCGAGGGCTAGGAGCTCATCCACTTTTTCTGGATTGAGGTAGTGCTCTTGGAGCGTCAATCCCACCCCGTCCGGGTACCCGTCGAAGTGGCAGTAGACCCCGGTGATCGAACCGTCGTCGTTGAGCTTGCCGATGAAAGACCGTGTTGACATGGTTTTAGTATACCTTGTTCAGGGTTGACTTTGCACTGGGCTCAGGACTTGCGCCGGCGCTTCGGAGGCGTACCATGACCCTCGAAGAACATCACGGTGCTATAATTCTCGACGCTGTTCGGGCCGCGGTACCGCCAGATGCCTCCCTCAGCGTCCTTGGCGTAGATGACCGGCTTTCCGACAAATTCCGTATCCATCTCGTACATGTCGCGACCTTCTCGAGCGAGCCGGCAGTACCATTGCTTCATGTCCTTGCGATCCTCCTTGGGAAGACCGTAGTCCATCCACCGGCGGGCCTCAGTGAAGCTGATGGGTACCAGCTGCTCGTCGTTGGGGCGGAAGCCAGGGTACGACCGATTCATTGCCAAGCGGCGGTCGGCCAAGCTCTTCTCCAGGGCAATGCCCATCCTGGCTGCCTGTGCCTCGAGCTGCATGATCTTCTTCGCGATTGCTTTTTCTTTGTTGGTGATCTTCATGGTCTTATACTAACCTTTCTCCGCCGAACTTTGCACCGGGCTCCACACTTCACCCAGGATGCCCTCAGAATCACCCGGAAAAAGAGGACCTTGGTAATCCCAAAGTCCCTTCCAGGGTCACCTCGTGTCAGTCCCCGATGGAGAAGGCCGCCGTCTGGACGAAGACCGTCACCTTCTCCCCCTCCAGGTACCCGTCCTGACCCTCGTAGAAGGTCCCAGCCGACGTCCGGTCCGGGAACATGTCTAGGAACTTCCGGGTGATGACCCGACCCTCCTCCTGGACGGGCTCAAGGTGCTTGTCCAGCGGAGCCAACCGGATGGTCATGTAGAACCCGGTCCGGTCCTGCCAGGCCTCCTGGACCAACCAGGACCCACAATCCTCGAGGACGATTCCGTCACGACACGGGCTCTTCTCGAAGACCTCGGCCACCTTGGTCATGACCTTCCGGTTGTAGGTGTTGATGAGCTCACGAGGGGTGAAACTGTACTTGATCGGCATAGATTAATCCTATCACTTCAGGGTTGAACTTTGCACTCAGTCGTTGTAGATGTGGAGCGTGAAACCGTTGTTGCTGCCGTAGATGGCGATAGCATCGCCCGGCGTGCCCAGTCGTTCGACTCG
>RFPR01000167.1 GCA_009928265.1 Pseudomonadota bacterium
CGCTCTGGACGCTCCTGGCCGGACTCTGGAGTCATCTTCTTCCCTTCGGAAACGGCTCCTGGAAAATCAACCTCTTCTCCGGTCTCTGCACGGCCATCGCCGCAGGGCTATTCTCTCTTGTCTCACTGAGCGCGACCCGCTGGGTGGGGGTTGCCAAGAAACCCGCCACGATCCTCTCGTCAGCGGTCACGCTGACCTTCATATGGGTGAACCCGATCTGGTCTCATGCCGTTGTTGGCAAAGGTCTCTACGCCCTTCACGTCTGCCTGATGACGGGACTCGTGTTTGTCACCTACGTCTGGATCCGTCGCCCGCACTGGAAAAACGCTTTCGTCTGGAGCGTCTTTGTCTTCTGCCTAGGAATGAGCAATCACCACATGACGCTTGCGATGGCCTTCCTGCCGCTGCTCGTCATCCTGTTGCTTCACGCCGAACTGTTCTGGGAATACTGCGTTTACAGCCTGCTGATCGCCGCCCTCCTTTACCTTGGGTTCGCTTTCCTCTCCACCGATCAATATCACGCCATGGCGATGAAGGCGGCGGTTCGCCTGCTCTACGTCGTGTGGGCCGGATTCCTGCTGCTCGTGGTGATCCGGAGAAAACTGACCGAGTGGCGACAGGGCCTGCTTCTTTTAGTAGCAGTCGTGTTGGGGCTGCTTCCCTACGCCTACATGCCCTTCGCCTCCTCGACGAATCCCCCGATGAACTGGAGCTATTGCAGCACCCCCGAGGGATTCTTCTACGCAATCAACCGGTCACAGTATTGGGGCACACTCGCAGACCAACTCCAGGGAACTGTCGGAAAACTGGTCGGCGTACCCGCAGCAGAAAAACAGAAAGGACCCAAGGCCCCCGACGAAGAGACTCCGATGCAGTCTTTTGCCGGATACTGCAAAGTCTTTTGGAAAGTTCTCTCCAAGAATGTCTCTCCACTTCCGATCCTCGCTGTGCTAGCGGCATTCGTACTTTTCTGGCGTCTCCCGAGGGAACAACGGATCTGGTTCTATCTTCTGGTCATCGGATTCTGCCTTTCCGCTTTCCTACAGCCGCTTTCCTACAACAATGGCTATGATAACGCCGGCTGGGACATGCAGTACCAGTATCAGAGCCTTGGGTACGGGTTTTTCGTGATGCTGGCGGGATTTGGTCTCGCACTTCTCTTCGCCTACTTTCAGAACCGCGGAGCCGCCGCACGCTGGATCATCGGCTCACTTGCCGCGGCGACCGCAGTATATACTTTCGTTGTCTCCTTACCCAATAGTTCGCAGCGTGGCCATTGGTTCGGATGGATGTACGGCCACGACATGCTGGCCGATGTCGAAAAGGACAGCTTTGTATTCGGAGGCACGGATCCTGGACGATTCGTGCCCACCTACATGGTTTTCGGTGAGAGCTTCGAGAACTCAAAGCGGGATCCGAATTTCGATCGACGCGATCTCTACATCGTGACCCAGAACGCTCTCGCCGACACCTTCTACAACCGCTACATCCGCTCCCATTACACTGCGGAAAGACCGACCACGTTCTCGTGGTTTGAAAAACTCCTCGGTCGCGACAAAACCTATCCCGAGGAGCGGCTCACGCTCCCTCACCGGGAAGACATCATATCCCTCTTCGAGGTCCTCATGCGTCAGTATCAGGCCAATCCCTCCGCCGTGCCCAATCCCCAGAGCGACCCCGTCGCACTGAACTCTGCCGTGGCCGAGTGGATCTTCCTTCGAAACAGGGACAAGAAGGACGGAACCCCTCGGCATTTCTATGTGGAGGAAAGCTTCCCGATGCAGTGGTCCTATCCCTACGCCATCCCTCACGGCCTCTGCTACGAGATCAACCACGACAAGCTCGAAGCCCTGCCACCCGGAACGGCCGAAAAGGACATTGCGTGGTGGGATGGCTACATAAAAAGACTTGAGGCGGTTCCCGGCTTTCGCCACGACGATCTGGCCCAGCACTCCTTCGCGAAACTGCGTAATACGGGAGGCAATATCTATGCCTTCCGGAATATGAACGATGCGGCGGAGAAAGCCTACAAACAGGCGCTCTATCTCTGGCCGGGGAACACGGAGACCACGAGCAACCTTGTGAACCTCTATACCCGTCAGGGACGCTTTAAGGATGCTCACGACCTAGTTCTCGGATACCTCCCTCTCGATCCCAACAGCAAGGTGCTTCAGCGCCTTGTCGTGGCAACAGATGCCCGTATGAAGGCGGCGGAACAACTACCGGCCCAACAGGCATCCCTGAAGTCCAATCCGACCAACAGGCAGGCTTTGGCGGCTGTTCTACAGAGTCTCATGATCCTGGGACGTGTTCAGGAGGCTGATGCAACGATTACCAGCATGATCGCCCTGACCCCGAACGACGCTCCCTTCCTTCGTGACATGATCAACTTCTATGCAACCCAGGGACGCATCCCCCAGGCACTCGAAGTCGCCAAGTCACTTGAGAAAGCTCAACCCGACCAATGGGACGTTCCCTTCACGATCGCCAAGTACGAACTTCTTGCCGGTCATCGCCAAGAATGCTTCACCAATCTGGCCCGCGCCGTCCGGTTAGGGGGCAATGTGGCGCTCCAGCAGATCGGTCGAGAGCAACTCTTCCAGCAGGTTGCCCAAGATCCAGGATTCCAGCAGGCAGTCAAAGGGGAGCAACCCTCGGCCAATCCCCCAGCAAGCCCCTCGGCCAATCCGCTAGAACAGAGCCTGATGAACTCAATCCAGGATGCTGTTTCCAAAAAGCAGGCACCCAAAAAATCAGGCAAACAGAATCACTGAGAATTGATTTACCACCGAGGGTTTCTTCCTTGCGAAATAGCCCGGGCAGAGATTGATTAGATCCCCTCAGCCGGCGGTTTCGCCGGTACAACCATCCATCGGGCCGTGGCTCAGCTTGGTAGAGCGCCTCGTTCGGGACGAGGAGGCCGCGGGTTCGAATCCCGCCGGCCCGAGATGGCGGAATCTGTTCAGTAAGTGAACCCGTCGGCAGTCGTGGTTTCCCCGTTACCCGACTGCTGTGTCTCTTTTTGTTTGGCAGCAACTGTCACGGCTTCCTGCTCCTCCACTTTTTCCTGAAGGAAGGCCTTCAACTCGGGGATCCCCTCACCCAATTCGGCACACACAGGAAGGATAGTGATCCCCTTGTGCTTGCGCTTGCAGCGCTTGAGATTCGCGGCGGCCTCGGGCATATCCATTTTGTTGGCGACGATGCACCAGGGGCGGGCGGCAAGTTCGGGATTGTAGAGTTCCAACTCCTTGCGGAGCGCCTTGAGATCATCGAGAGGATCACGTGCCTCCGTCCCTCCCATATCGAGGACCATAAGCAGGTAGGCGCAGCGCATGACATGCCGTAGGAACTGGTGCCCGAGTCCGCGGTTTTCGTGGGCCCCCTCGATCAGTCCGGGGATATCGGCGACCGTGGTCTTTTTGTAATCCTCAAGATCAACCACGCCAACCTGGGGATGGCGAGTCGTGAAGGCGTAGGAACCGACCTTAGGATGAGCACGCGAAATGGCCCTCAGGAGTGTTGACTTACCCGCATTGGGGTAACCGACCAGTCCCGCGAAGGCGATGGAGCGCATCTCCAGCAGGAACCATCCCTCCTCGCCCGGAGTCCCCTCGGTGAAACGGCGCGGAGCACGATTACGGGAACTCTTGAAGTGAATGTTTCCAAGCCCCCCCTTCCCTCCGTGGCAAATGATGAACTCCTTTCCAAGTTCATCTAGGTCGGCGACAAGATCCTCAGCCTTGGGATCGGGCAGTTTTCCCTTCTTACGCGGTTGTTCGGAAGGCTCCTCATCAGTCGGCTCGGCAAAGGGATCGAGGGGCTCGGGTTCGGGAAAACGGTAGACAAGCGTGCCGATTGGGACAGGAATGACCAGATCAGGGGCTGACTTGCCATGGCGCTGCCTGAAGGAACCGCGGCCACCCGGCTTGGCCTTCAGGATCGGCTCGAAGAAAAGA
>RFPR01000168.1 GCA_009928265.1 Pseudomonadota bacterium
GCCACCTCCTTCACGATCCGCGAACTCAGGAAGATGCAGTCCTCCTTGGGGGTGAGGAAGATGGTCTCGATCTTGGGCTGGAGGCGCCGGTTGGTCAGGGCCATCTGAAACTCGAACTCAAAGTCCGAGACGGCGCGCAGTCCCCTGATCACGACGAAGGCCTCCCGCCGAGCGCAGAAGTCCACAAGAAGACCGTTTAGCGGCTCCACCGAAAGACCCGGTTGATCCCCGATGCTGCGGCGAATCAGATCAACACGCTCGGCCGTGGTAAAGAGCGGGCTCTTTGCCTCGTTGTCCGCCACACCGACGATCACTTCGTCGAACAGCCCGAGGGCACGGGTGATCAGGTCAAGATGACCATTGGTCACCGGGTCAAAACTCCCGGGATAGATGGCGCGGCAACGACTCATGAACGACCTATTCCCACTCGATGGTGGCCGGCGGCTTGCTCGAGACATCGAGCACGCAGCGATTGACACCCTTCACCTCATTGATGATGCGGCTGGAGATCTTGGCGAGCAGGTCGTACGGGAGGCGCACCCAATCAGCGGTCATGCCGTCCTGACTTTCCACGACACGCAGGGCGATCGTGTAGTCATAAGTGCGCTCGTCACCCATGACCCCGACCGACTGGACGGGCAGAAGGACGGCGAAGGACTGCCAGACCTTGAAATACCAGCCCGACTGCTTCATCTCCTCGAGAACGATTCGATCGGCATCGCGCAGGATACGGAGGCGCTCGGGCGTGATCGCCCCGACGATGCGGACGGCGAGACCGGGACCTGGGAATGGCTGACGGTCGACCACCTCCTGGGGAAGACCCAGCTCACGGCCAACCTCCCGAACCTCGTCCTTGAAGAGTTGGCGAAGCGGCTCCACGAGCTCGAACTTCATGTCCTTTGGCAGGCCGCCCACATTGTGGTGGCTCTTGATGAGCGAGGCGGGATTGCCGGCGATCGGCACGCTCTCGATAACATCGGGATAGAGGGTGCCCTGGGCAAGAAACCTGAAGGGATGCTTGGAGCCCTTGGCCGACTTCTGGAGATCAGTGGCAGCCTGTTCAAAAATGCGGATGAACTCCGTGCCGATGACCTTGCGCTTCTTCTCCGGATCGGTAACCCCCTTGAGCTTGCCAAGGAAGCGACTGGTTCCGTCGACGATCTTGAGGCGGATCTTGAAGTTGCGCCCGAAGAGTTTGTCCACCGCATCCCGCTCGCCGAAGCGCAGGAGGCCGTTGTCGACAAAGATGCAGGTGAGTTGGTCACCGATTGCCTTGTGAATGAGCGCGGCCGCCACGGAGGAATCGACCCCTCCGCTCAGGCCCAGAATGACACGGCCATCACCGACCTGATCGCGGATCTGGGCGCAGATACGCTCAATGAAGGAACCCATGGTCCAGTCGCTCTTGCAGCCGCAAATGCCGTGAAGGAAGTTCTGGAGGATTGCCTTGCCCCTGGGGGTGTGGTGCACCTCGGGATGAAACTGCATGCCGTAGATCTTCCGCTTCGCATCCGCAATGACGGCGTGCGGGGCGTTCTCCGTCGTCCCAATCGCGGCAAAGCCCTTGGGCAGCTTTTCTACACGGTCACCGTGGCTGTTCCAGACATCGATCTTCTTGGGTAATCCCTTGAAGAGCGGCGAGGCCCCGAGCGTTGAGAGAACTCCTTTGCCATAGGAGCGGGCGACCGAACCGCCGAGATCGCGTGAGAGAAGCTGCATCCCGTAGCAGATGCCGAGGATCGGAAGACCGAGTTCATAGATCGCGGGATCGACCTTAGGAGCCTTCGGCGCGTAGACGCTCGCCGGACCACCCGAGAGGATGATCCCCTTGACCGTGCCGTCGGCGATGATCTCGCTGGCCTTGGTGGTGTGGGGAACGATCTCGGAAAAGACGCGGCACTCGCGAACGCGGCGGGCGATGACCTGGGTGTACTGGGAGCCAAAGTCGAGGATGACGACCTTGGAGGAGGATTTGGGAGCTTTGGCTGGAACGGATTTCGCCTGCGCCTTCCGGGCCGGCTTGGAGGATTTCTTGCGGATGGGCATGGGTAATGATTCTGCGGGTGAAAAATAAAAGGGGTCAGTTTCTGCGCTCCCAGGCGGAAAGTTCCGAAGGACTGTTATTGGTGACGGTTCCCTGACCCGACATTCCCTTGACCAGGTTGTCGGCGACCTCGTCGGGTTCCTGTTCCGACCAAGCACATCCGATGAGGCAGGCCGAGCAGGCCGCCGTGACAAGGAACAGAAGGATCCGGGCGGGATTCACCGAACGACCCTAAAACATCCGGAGCAGAAGGCAATCAGGGAAGGATGGACAGCAAAGGTTGAAATCTGAAACCTCAAACCTGAATGACCAACGCCATCCCTCCCGAACTCCTGCTCGAGGCCTATGGCTCGGGGATTTTCCCGATGGGTATGGAAGATGGTACGATCCGGTGGTTTTCTCCAGACCCCAGGGGGATTCTTCCGCTCGATTCATTCCACGTGCCGCACGGGCTGAAACGGGCCCTGAAACTCCCCGATTGGGAACTCCGGGTCGACACGGTCTTTGATGAAGTCGTCGGCGCTTGTGCTGCGCGCGATGACACCTGGATCACCCCGCTGATCCGGAAGGCTTATCGGGAACTTTTCGAGGCAGGTCATGCGCACAGCGTCGAGATCTGGAGGGACGGTTCTCTGGCTGGGGGGCTCTATGGCGTGACCCTCGGCGGTGCATTCTTCGGCGAATCAATGTTCCACCGCGTCACCGATGCCTCCAAGGTAGCCCTCTGGCACCTGGTCCGGATCCTTAAGGAGCAAGGCTTCACGCTCCTCGACACCCAGTGGACGACCGATCATCTTGCACAATTCGGTGCCGTCGAAATCCCGAGGGAGCACTATCTGTCACTCCTAGGCAAAGCCCTGCTGCAAAAAGTCCGCTTTTCCCGGAATCAAAAACGATTGAACAAAGCCCCTCGGGGTCATGTCGAATCTGCATGAACACAACCCTCATGAACATGATCATCGCCCTATCGGGTGGAGCCGCAACCTACCTCCTGCTGCTTGTCGCCAGCCGCCTGAACGGACACCAGAAGTAGGGTAGCGGGTTCAGGTCAAACCCAGGAGCCGGAGCAAAGCGCCGGCTCCTCCCGCGAGAAGAATCGCGGAAATCATTCCGATGCGGCCCCATCGCATCAAAAACCATGAGGCCAGCGAGATCGTGATAGGAACCCAACGGACGGCAACCCCCTCTTGAGTGGATAAGAAAAAAAGACTGCCGGCAAACCAGAGGGCCAGCTTGGCAATCACTGCGGTCACCACGGCACCAATGACCGAGAGTGCGCCCGCCATCCGGCGATTGGCGGCGATTCGCTCCATGTAGGGAGCGAGTGAAAAGATCCAGAGAAAGCTTGGCAGGAAGAGCGACCAGACGGCCATAAACGAAGCGATCGTGGCCGAAGCAAAGGCAGGGAGATAGCCGGGCTGATTCCACGCGGCGACAAAGGCGACGAACTGCAGGGCGATCAGGAGGGGCCCGGGTGTTGTCTCCGCTAGGCCGATGCCATCAAGCATCTGACCGGGCGTCACCCATCCCCAGTCAGCGGAGGCATGGAAGGCGACATAGGAGAGCGCCGCGTAGGCTCCGCCGAAACTCAGCACCGCCGCCTTCGCGTAGAGCAGGGCGACACGGACGGGAACCGAGGCCCAACCGAGCCACAGCGCCATAGCCAGCACCGGCATCGCCCACAAGACCGGTATGACAAGCACTGGGGCAACAGTCCGACGGCCGCCGGGCAGCGCCTCCGTGAGCTGCTCAGATCCTTTTAGAAAAAAAGCCCCAAGAAGACCGAAAGCAACCACCACCCAAGGATAGGGCGTTCCAAGAAGAAATAGCCCGAAGGCCGCCACGGCGAGAATTCCAAGCGACCTGGAGGAGATCATCCGGCGCCC
>RFPR01000169.1 GCA_009928265.1 Pseudomonadota bacterium
CTCTATCAGGGGAGTTTGCTGACCCATACAGGGCTCGAAGGGGAAGACATCTCCTCCTGCTTGGGTGAAATCTGCCGTTTGCGGATTCTGGAAGCCTCAGAAATATCGGCTGCCCAAGTGGTCGGTGAAGGGCGGTACGCTACCGTCTCCTGGAATCGTCGTCGCTGAGATCATTACCTAGATTGTGTTGTGAATGTCAGAGCCGGGGGATTGCTACCCAAGCCTCAAGGCTTGTCAATGGGGTGCTTCCGCACGTTGAATCTGCTGTGCGCCATTACAAACCATGAACCTTCATCTTATCACCGGGGCGTTTGCCGCATCCCTTCTCTTCTCCGTCGGCCTCCAAGCCTCTCCGGTCACCATCAATGGTTCAGGCGCAACCTTTCCAGCTCCCCTCTACATGCGTTGGGCTTCCGATTTCAAGAAGTCTAACCCCGATGCGACTGTGAATTATCAGGGTGTTGGTAGCGGTGCCGGTGTGAAGCAGTTCACCGAGGGGATCACCGATTTTGGCGCCAGTGACGTCGCAATGAGTGATCTCGAGATCGCCAAGTTCTCTGACAACGTTCTCCTGCTCCCCGCCAGCGCAGGCACCATCGTGCTGGCCTACAACATTCCCGGTGTTCCGGCCGGCCTAAAGCTCTCCCGTCAGGCGGTCGCAGGCATCCTGCTGGGCTCGTTGAAAGTCTGGAATGACCCCCTGATCGCCAAGGAGAACCCCGATTCCAAGCTTCCCTCAACACCTGTGACGGTTGTCACTCGAGCCGACGGCAGCGGCACGACGGCCGTCTTCACAGCCCACATCGCTGCTACAAGTCCTGAGTTTTTATCAAAAGTTGGTCCCCCCGATAAGTCTGTACAGTGGCCTGTTGGCGTCTCAGGAAAAGGAAATGACGGGGTAACGGCCCTTATCAAACAGACTCCAGGTGCCATCGGTTACGTCGAGTATGGCTACGCGGTCAACAACAAGCTCACTATGGCCTCTCTTCAGAACAAGAGTGGCAACTTCGTGGCCCCGACCATCGAGAGTGGTGCTGCCACCCTGGCTTCGGTTGCGCTTCCCGCCAACTTTCGAGCCTTCATCACCGATCCGGAGGGTGCCAACGATTATCCGATCGCCACCTTTACCTGGCTCCTTGTCAAGAAGACCTACACGGACGCAGCGAAGGCTGCGGCCATCAAGGCCTACGTCAATTACGGCCTGACCACCGGCCAGCAAGCGGCGCCTGAACTCGGCTACATTTCCCTGCCTGCTTCCGTGGTCGAGAAGGTCACGGCGGCCCTGCAGACCGTCAAGTAACGCTTTCGGCCAAAGAATCCGTGGTCAACGAAGGCAGACATCCGATTCCTGTACTCCCTGACGCACCCGTGCGTCAAGAGTACCGCAAGCGCTTAGACTTGCTGAAGGCTGTTTCGTGGCTGGCATCCGCGAGCGTCGTTGTCCTTCTAGGCTTCATTTTGGGAGAGATCCTGACCAAGGCATTCCCTGCGGTTCATCGCTTCGGTCTTGGGTTTATTACTGGAATCCAATGGAGCCCGAACAGGGATGTCTTCGGTGTCCTGCCTGTCATTCTCGGCACGGTGGAGAGCAGTCTGTTGGCGCTTGCCTTGGCATTACCCCTTGGTCTGGCAATCGCCCTCTTCCTGAGCGAGAACTTCCTGCCTGATTCCGTCCGACAGACGATTCGTTTTGTCGTCGAGTTGCTGGCCGCCATTCCTAGCGTGGTCTACGGCCTCTGGGGTATCTTTGTCATTATCCCGCTCGTCCAGTCGTTCGGCGGGATTCTGGCCCAACACCTCGGTTTCATCCCCCTCTTTCAGGGGCCGGCTTACGGTAACAGTCTTCTCACGGCGAGCCTCGTACTTGCGCTGATGGTTCTCCCCACGATCACCGCGATTTCCAGAACCGCTCTGGTCGCGGTGCCCAATACACTGCGTGAGGGGGCTTATGCCCTTGGGGCGACGCGCTGGGAGGCAATCCTCGGCATCATTATCCCGACGGCCGCACCGGGCATTGTGGCCTCTACCATTCTGGCCTTTGGCCGCGCGATGGGCGAAACCATGGCCGTTGCCATGCTCATCGGCAACAGCCAGCGCCTCTCCTGGTCGCTGCTTTCCCCCTCCAATACCCTTGCGGCCCTGCTAGCCAATCAGTTTGCCGAGGCCGAGGGGATTCAGATCAATGCGCTGATGTATGCCGCTATCCTGCTCGTGTTGCTGACCCTTGTGGTGAATATGGCTGGAAAGGCATTTCTTCGGCGTACTCAGAAAGCAACCGCTGGCCTAGATTGATTCCCGTTCAGACTATGGCCTCCAACGAGAACTTTTTTTCCCACGTCGGGCGGCAGACATCGCCCTTGCGCCTGCTAAGGAACAAGGTGCTCACCTTCCTCTGCGTGTCCCTGTCGCTTCTCACGCTTGTCCCGCTTTTTTCCATCGTGGTGCTCGTGGTGAAGAATGGCATTTCACTGATCTCCCCTGCGCTATTCACCCAACTTCCCCCGGCGCCTGGACTTGAGGGAGGAGGATTTGGCAACGCACTAGTCGGCACGGTGGTGATGGTCGGAATTTCCCTCCTACTAGCTATCCCACTAGGCATTCTCTCAGCGATTTATGTCAACGAATATGCACCCGTCTCCCGTCTTTCCAGTGCGGTCCGCTTCGTGGCCAAGCTGCTGACCGGCATACCGTCAATTATCTGCGGTGTCTTTGCCTTTGCGGTCGTCGTACTGCCCACCCACAAGTTCTCCTCGCTGGCAGGTGGCGTGGCCCTATCCATCCTGATTCTGCCCACCATTCTGCTGACCGGGGAACAGGCGCTACTGGGTGTTCCCAAGGCCTTCCGAGAAGCCTCTTTCGGTGTCGGTGCCACTCATTTTCAGACCATCTGGCGAATCGTCCTTCCACAGGCGCTTCCTGCAATCATGACGGGCATCATGTTGGCTGTAGGTCGCGCTGCCGGCGAGACCGCACCGGTGGTCTTCACTGCGCTCTTTAGTCAGAACTGGATCAACTCCGTGATGCAGCCAAGTGCCTCTCTCTCAGTGCTGATCTACAATTTCGCCTCACTCCCTTATGCCTACCACGTGAAGATGGCTTGGGCAGCCTCATTGGTGCTCGTAACCTTGGTCACGATGACCAACGTTCTGACCCAGGTCGTTTTCCGAAAAAACACTTTTAAACCATGACTTCCGAGGAAAATCAGCCGACTTCCCACCCGCTTGAACTCACTGACGACTTCGTTCCCGGCGAGTCCAATTTCATCAAGGTGGACGATTTTAAGTTCTACTACGGTGAGAAACGCACTCTTCACGGCATTACCCTCGAGATCCCCTCGCGGAAGGTCACGGCGTTTATCGGTCCCTCGGGTTGCGGCAAGTCGACCTTGCTCCGAAATTTCAACCGGATGAACGAACTGATTCCGGGCATCCGCCACGAAGGCGACATCACGATCCACGGCACCAGTATCTTCCATCCGTCCGTCGAGATCATAGCCTTGCGAAGGCGCATCGGGATGGTCTTCCAGAAGTCGAATCCCTTCCCGATGTCGATCTACGAGAACATTGTCTATCCCCTCCGTATTGCGGGGGAGAGGAATAAGGCTCTTTTTGATGAGACCGTGGAGCGGTGCCTGCGTTCCGCCGCTCTCTGGGATGAGGTCAAGGACCGCCTCCATGACAGCGCCCTAGGCCTTTCGGGTGGTCAGATGCAGCGTCTCTGCATCGCCCGGGCCGTGGCCAGTCGTCCGGAAATCCTTTTGATGGATGAGCCTTGTTCCGCCCTTGATCCGATCGCCACGGCCAAGGTCGAGGAATTGATCATGGAGCTCAAAAAGGACTTCACGATCGTGATCGTGACCCACAATATGCAGCAGTCGAGCAGGGTCTCGGACCTGACCGC
>RFPR01000170.1 GCA_009928265.1 Pseudomonadota bacterium
GAGCAATTCGGAGGGCTTCATGCTGGCTGGGGGAGAGTTTGCGGCCGGTTTTTTCCTCGACCCACGGGATTGCCTTTTCGACATCGATCGGCGGTTCGGGAGCGCCTGCGGCCGCCAAACGCCGGAGTTGGCGGGCGATCCGCTCCTCCGCATCTTTCAGGAGGGGGAGAAAGACAAGATCCTCACCTCCGACTTTCTCCGCGAGGATCTTCCCATCCTTCAAATGCCGATCGAAGGCCTCGGAGATAACCGACTCGTCGATTTCTAGTAGGCGTGTGGCCCCCTCTAACAGATCACGTGTCGGCAGGGCACAGTGTCCCTCGCCGGTAGCCTGGTCGAGCAGATGCTCGAGAGCGGCCCGAGCACGGAGTAGGGAGTCGGCCTCAAGACCGAGCTTCTCGGCAACGGCGTCAGCGGAGTGAAAACCGATACCGTGGATATCGCGAGCGAGGCGGTAGGGGTCGGCCCTGATCAATTCCACTGCCTCTTCGCCGTAAGTCTTGTAGATTCGCACGGCGCGGTTGGTGCCGAGTCCGTGCGAATGAAGGAAGAGCATGATGTCCCGCACGACTTTCTGCTCAGCCCACGCATCCTTGATCCTCTGGCGGCGCTCCCTTCCTATCCCATCAACCTCCTCGAGGCGACGTGACTGGTTCTCGATGATGTCGAAGACCTTCTCACCGAACTTTTTCACGAGCTTGGTCGCGTAGACAGGGCCGATTCCCTTGATCATCCCGCTGCCGAGGTATTTTTCGATTCCCTCAAGAGATGTCGGCGGCTGGGTCTTGAGTCGTTCGGCACGCAGCTGGATGCCATGGTCCTTGTCACGTTCCCAAGTCCCTTGGGCGGTGATCCATTCCCCGGCGACGACCGAGGGAAGGCTCCCCAGGACAGATACGGGCTCCTTGCGTCCCTGCAACTTGACCTTTAAGACACAAAACCCGTTCTCCTCGTTGTGGAAGGTCACCCGTTCTACCTGGCCGCTCAGGGCGTCGTCAGGACCTCCGGGCACCGGCTCGGTGTCCGGTTTCTTTCGGAAAGGTCGGCGCAGCGGCATAGTCTACCCTGCCACGGGAACGAATTCCCGCCAATCCTGCGGTCGGTGGAAATCCCGGACCGGATGAAGCGAGGTGCTGGAGATGGTGGCAGATCTCTCCATGGGATAAGCATACCGGCAGCAACTCACGCGGAAGCGCTCGCTTGGGGATGCGGGGAGAGGAACCTCTAGGGACACGCTCCATCCATCGGCGGTCGTGGTGCATTCGACGGAGTGGATTTCCCCGGAGAGAAAGTCCGCCAGAGTCCTTAAGCCTGATCGGACTTCAGCAACTCCGGTTAGATCCGGGTATTGCAGGGCCATCGTGAAGCCGTTCGGTGAGACCTGATATTCGCGATAGGATTCCTCCCCGACCTTCTGAACGAAGAGCTCCGCCACATCACCTAGTTCCCAGAGGCGCTGGCCGTGCGCCGTTGCCCGCGATGTCGGTGCATGACCGGTGAACTTGGCTTCCAGACGGAGGACTCCATCAGCCCACGAGAAACGGGCCATGCTGGGAAGAAAACCGGGTTCCGGTGCGGGCAGCCAAGATTGAAGCAGGGGGAGTTCCATGGGATTACTTGCCGACTAGCGAAAGGATCTTCCGTGCCTGATTGAGGTGCAGCCCCAGGTGCAGGCCAAACATGCAGTGCCATTTGTGGGCGTCGAAGGGACCGAAGACCGGATGGGGTCGCTCGGCCGTTCCCCTTAGTTCGGGAAGTGTTGAGATCAGGGCTAGGTAATCGTCCACTGAACTGAGGAAGGCTTGGACCTGTTCCGGTCCGGATAATCCCTTGGGCAGCACATCGGTTTTGGGATTGATGAGGGCGGCACCTGCAGGCTCCTTCCCGAGCGCCAAGGCCTCCACCATTGCGGAGATACTGCGATTCACGATCACATTGTGTTCCAGGATCTGGAAAAACGACCATCTCCTCATCTCGGGATCGACCCCGATCATCGGGGGAACGATGGCCGGCTCCATGGCCGATGAGTGACCGAATCGATCCGTCAGGGCTATGTAGGAGTCGGCGTTTTTTCTGATCATTCCGGAAGCCTTCTCTTGGGAAGTGAGAAAAAATCGGGTTCTGATAATTGACCGGACCAAAGCATTACTCATTGGGATGAATTAATATGGAACTCAGCTACTCAAGAGGAGACAAATACACCCATGACCCTTAAGGATCTCTCTTTCTTTGATCTTCCAACCCCGACCGGAGCGATGCGCGTTCATCGTTTCCTACCCAAAGAAGGGGAGTTGCCCGCCGTCATCCTCTACTCCGAGATCTATCAGATGACCGGGCCGATCGCCCGCCTTGCGGCACGTCTTGCTTGCGAAGGGTTCGAGGTGCTGGTGCCCGAGGTATATCACGAATACGAGGCTCCCAGCACGGTGCTGGCCTACGACAAGGAAGGAACGGACCGTGGTAACTTCCTCAAGTTTGAGAAGCCTATTGCTGCCTTTGATTCTGACGCCAAGACGTTGATCGATTCCATCATGGCGCGCCCCGACTACCGGTGGAAGGGTGTGGGAGCGATCGGCTTCTGCCTGGGTGGTCACCTTGCTTTCCGAGCTGCACTCGATCTTAGGGTGAAGGCTTCCTCGTGCTGGTATCCGACCGATATCCATTCTGCCACCCTTGGAAAGGGACAATGCGATGACACGCTCGCCCGGAGTGGCGAGATTGCTTCGGAACTTCTCCTGATTTGGGGAAGACAGGATCCCCATGTACCCACCGAGGGACGAAGGAAGATCTACGACGCTCTCACGGCGAAAGAGCGAACCTTCCAATGGCATGAGTTCAATGCCGCCCACGCCTTCGCCCGGGATGAGGGAGTGCGCTATGACGAGGCGGCGACGAGAATAGGTTTTGAGATGACGCTCGAACTCTTCAAACGGAAGCTCATTTCCTGACCTTTCCTGAAATCATCAAATCGGATCCGATTTTGGTATAAGTTACATCGCTCAGTTTGGCGGGGGAGATGGAGCCGCTGACGGCTGAAAGGTTTCCGCCCTGGATGAGGGGGGCGATAAAGAAGCGGACTTCGTCGACAAGTTTTCCCTTGAAGGCTTCACCTTGGGTCCGACCGCCTCCCTCGATGAGGACGCTTGAGATGCCCCGCTTTGCGAGTTCCTTGAGTGCGGCCCGAAGCGTCATGCCCTTCAGGATGATCGTTCGGTCGCGGTGAGCATCGGTGAGGAGCTTACTGCTTTTTGGGATCCTGCCGCTTTTGGACCAGACAACGCGCCATGGTTGGGGATGTCCCTTGGGAAGTTTGATGCCCCGGATGGTGAGGGAGGGATCGTCGGTGCGGACGGTGCCGCCGCCGACAAGAATGGCCTCCACCGAGGTCCGAAGATTCATGGCCTCCCGACGACTGGATGCCGAGGTGATCCAGCGCCTGTGGGGAGGTGAGTCAATGCGGCCATCCAGCGAGAGGCCCGCCTTGGCGATGACCCAGGGCATCCCCTCCGCGTTTTGGTGATTCCAATGCCGGTTGAGAGCCGCGCATTGGTCTGCGAGCACTCCCTCGATGACCTCGATCCCGGCGTCGCTCTCGACCACGATGTAGCGGTCGTGCATCTGGACGGCCCGCTCGGCGTCGGCCGCCGCGGCCGGTGCGGCGTCTTCTGCCTCCCAGGCCGCGGGCCGCTCGGCGACGGCGATGCCGGCCCGCAGCCCGCCGGCCCACGGTTCGCCGACCGCATGCCCCGCGGGGTCGCCGGTGCGGCCGGGTTGGTCGTCGAGGTGTTGGCTGGCTCGCGGCGTCGTCCATTCGGGAAAGATCGGCGCGGCGGGGGCCCTCGGCGCGGTGGCCGGTGGCACGAGGCGGGTGGTCGTGCCGTCG
>RFPR01000018.1 GCA_009928265.1 Pseudomonadota bacterium
ACGGATCGCCCCACCCAGCACCTTACGCCCACCCACCATCAGGTCATCCCTACTGGGTGCAGCAAAACAGGAGGGCCCCTCAGAAACATCTCCGTCACCTGCAAGACTCCCCCCGAAACGCGATGAAATAGCCCCGTGAAGCATGCGGTAAAAGAGGGTCGGAGACTTTCCCGAAATAGGATTCCCAGCAGGGATCATCAAAGAAAAGGTCAAGTCCTCGCCATGAACGACCATCCCGCCTCCGCTCCAGCGACGGACAGCCGGAAGATCGGGATGCGATTTCTCGACGAGGGCATGAGATTGAAAATAGCCGAATGTGACACACGGAGACTTCCATCGGTAAACTCGGAGAGTCGGCCGTTGAACCCTGGAGAGCAGCACCTCATCCAGCGCCATCTGCATCGGGCCGTCAAAAGCCTCACCGGGGATGATCACGTCAAGGTCGTCAAACATGAGTGTCCCATGCTCCCTGCGGTACGGCAGGGCGTCACACTTTTTCTTTAGTGGCCGTTTCGATTCTTAATTCCCAATTCATGCCGGAAAGGCTCCATTCCGAAAAAGAGCGCCTTGCGAAGACGACTCGAACCTAGTCACTCCCATTTCCACCTTTCCGCATCAATCCGATTTACACTAGATTCGAGGCTCATTTTTACATGTCCGAGATTTCCAAAGCCTATCTTCCCGGCGAGGTTGAGACCTCCTGGTATGTCCGCTGGTGCGACTCCGGTTGCTTCACAGCCGATCCCGCCTCCGAGGCCCCTTCCTACTCGATCGTCATCCCGCCGCCAAATGTGACCGGCATCCTGACGCTAGGACACGTCCTCAATAATACCCTGCAAGATATCCTCGCCCGTCGCGCGCGTCAGACCGGTCATGAGGTCCTCTGGCTCCCCGGCACCGACCATGCGGGCATCGCCACCCAGACCGTCGTCGAGCGCCAACTTCGCAAGGAGGAGAAGAAAACTCGTCACGATCTTGGGCGCGAGGCCTTCCTTGCCAAGGTCTGGGAGTGGAAGGAGAAGCACGGCGGCATCATCATCAGCCAACTCAAGAAGCTAGGCGCCTCTTGCGACTGGAGTCGTGAGCGGTTCACCATGGACGAGGCCTACGCCCGCAAGGTGCAGGAGGTCTTTGTCGATCTGCACGCCAAGGGACTCATCTACCGCGGCAAGAGGATGGTCAACTGGTGCCCTGTTTCCCTCACCGCCCTGAGCGACGAGGAGGTAATCCCCAAGAAACAGAAAGGCTATCTCTACCACTTCAAACTCGAGGTCGTGGAATCCCCAGGCACCTGGCTCGAGATCGCGACCACCCGCCCCGAAACGATCATGGGTGACACGGCCATCGCTGTGAATCCGATGGACGAGCGCTACGCCCACCTCATCGGCAAGCACGTTCGCCGTCCCCTTCCCCTTGAGAGCGAGTATCTCCTCCCGATCATCGGGGACGAGGCGGTCGATTTTGAGTTCGGCACCGGCGTCCTGAAGGTCACCCCGGCGCATGACAAGGCCGACCATGAGATCGGCCTGCGCCACAACCTGCCGGTGATCGACATCATGAATCCCGACGGCACGCTTAACGAGCTGTCCGGGGAGGGCTTTGCGGGACTGGACCGCTTTGAAGCCCGCGCCGAGGCCGTCGAGCGACTCAAGGAACTTGGTTTGTTGGTAAAGGAGGAGCCGCACGAGAACAATGTCGGCTTCAGCGAGCGAGCCGATGTCCCGATTGAACCGCGCCTGAGCGAGCAGTGGTTCCTGAAGTACCCCAAGACCGCCGAGGCCCGTGATGCCGTCCGCGACGGGTTGATCCGCTTCTTTCCCGACCGATGGGAGAAGGTATACGACCATTGGCTCGGCAACATCCAGGACTGGTGCATCTCTCGCCAACTCTGGTGGGGGCACCGCATTCCAGTCTGGTATCCCGCGGAAGGATCACAGGAAGGCATCCGCGTTCAGATCGAGTCACCCGGCGAGGGATGGACGCAAGATCCCGATGTCCTGGACACTTGGTTCTCCTCTTGGCTTTGGGCCCACGATACGATGGACGAGGCGGTCCGCGCCAAATTCTACCCCACGAGCGTCCTGGTCACCGGACCGGATATCATCTTCTTCTGGGTTGCCCGCATGATCATGGCGGGACTGGAATACACAGGGGAGATCCCGTTCCGCGACGTCTACTTTACCGGGATCATCCGAGACAAATCAGGGCGCAAGATGTCCAAAAGCCTCGGAAACTCACCCGACCCGCTCGATCTGATCGCGAAGTATGGCGCCGACGGCCTCCGCTTCGGCATCATACGCGTCGCCCCGCAGGGCCAGGACATCAAGTTCGACGAGAAGCAGATCGAGGAGGGGCGTAACTTCGCCAACAAACTCTGGAATGCCTGCCGCTTCCGCGAGATGCAGGGTCTGTGCGATCCTGTGCCCGATCTCTCGAAGCACGAACTCCCCGACATCGCCCTCGATGTCTTGGCAAAGTTCGACACCATGAACGCTGCCCTCCGCGAGGCCTATGCAGGCTACCGCTTCCACGAGGTAGCAGCACTTCTTTATGACTTCTTCTGGGGCGACTACTGTGACTGGTTCGTGGAGGCCGCGAAACCCGTTCTAAATGGCGCTGATGCCGCCGCCAAGGCCTCCATCCTTGCCGTCATGGACACGGTTCTCTCCGGCTTCCTCCGCCTGCTCCATCCCCTCATGCCCCATATCACCGAGGAGCTTTGGGAACGCCTTGGATTTCAGTCGCCCGTCTCAGCCTCCGGCTCGGGAGCGCGCGCACAATTCCTCCTTTATGCAACCCCTCCGGTGGAGAACCTCTTGGCGACTGCCGCACCTGGAAAGGCGGCCACGGCCCAGAAACAAGTTGCGGCTCTCTATGGAGCGGTTCATGCGGCGCGCAACCTCCGAGCCGAGTTCAAGCTTCCTACTCAGCAGCAGATCCGCTTACTGGTTCTGCCGAAGACACCCCTCTCCGCCGAAACGCTCGCCATTCTGGGATCGCTTACCCGAGCTTCCGAGGTGACAGTCATCGCAGAGGCCCCGGCTGGTACACCGAGTCTTGTCACGGATCTGGGTACCCTATTTCTCCCGCTTGAAGGACTTGTTGATCTTGATGCGGAGCGGAAGCGCATCGACGCGGAAATCACGAAGGTCGAGACAGAGATCGCCAAAGTGCTGGCTAAACTCTCCGATCCTAACTTTACGGAGAAGGTTCCACCTGCCGTACTCGAGGATCACCGTGATCGCCAGTCCAAGTGGACGGAGAAACTAACCAGCCTGAAAGCCACCCTCCAGACTCTGGGGTAATCATTTAGCACGAACCTATGAGCTCTTCCTTGGACCGGTTGGTCGTTTTTGTCATGGCCGGAGGAAGTGGCGAGCGTTTCTGGCCCGTCAGCCGCACGGCAACGCCCAAGCATCTGGTAAAGCTCCTCGGGGATCAGACCCTACTGGAGCAGACCGTCAGGAGGTTTGAGGGAATCATTCCCAACGAGAGGATTTTCATCCTGACCAATGCCGCGCAACTGGAGGCCACCAAGGCTGCCGTCCCGTTCCTGCCTGCAGCGAACATTGTCGCCGAACCGGCAAAGCGCGATACCGCCGCCGCTTCTGCCCTAGCCACCGCAATAGCCCGATCGATCCGTCCGGATGCTGTCGTCGCTCTCTTCCCGGCCGACGCCATGATCCATGATACGGCCACCTTCCGCATCCAACTTGTAGATGCCGCGGAGTATGTGGCCGCACACACCTCGATCCTTACCTTCTCGATTACGCCAACCTTTCCCTCGACCGGCTTCGGCTATCTTCAACTTGAAGAAGGTGCGGTCGCTAAATCCGGCGTAGTCACGGTGAACCGATTCGTGGAGAAACCTGACGAGGTGAAGGCTCGCTTATTCTTTGAGGGCAAACGCCACGGATGGAACGCCGGAATGTTTCTCTGGCAGGCGGAGACTTTTCTTACCGAATGCCACAAGCATCAACCTGATCTGGAAAAGTTCATTCTGGAGTTCCCCAAAGGCGATCACACCTCCTATCTGGCGGAACGCTTTCCCTCGCTGCCCAAGATCTCTGTCGACTACGCCATTATGGAGCACGCCTCGAGCGTCGTCGCCTTGATCGCCCGCTTCGACTGGGACGACGTCGGCTCCTGGACGGCACTACCCACTCACCTCGGAGTCGATAAGGATGGGAATACTCTAAAGGGAAAGGTCGTCACCCTAGATGCCAACCACAACATTGTCGTGGCCCGCAATCGCACCATTGCCCTCTGCGGCGTCAAAGACCTAGTCGTCGTGGAGACAGACGATGCAATCCTCGTCTGCCACAAGGATGCGGTTCAGAAGATTAAGAATTTACCAATCCCGCCAGAATTGAAGTAGAGGGGCTTGTGAGAGTTGGCGCAAGGAGTCGAACACTTGTTTCGCTCTTCTGTAATAGCTCGCTAGCTCGGATGGGTAGCTAGGCGGCTAAGGAAAGCCGTAGTAAACCTACGGCGACTTCAGGCCAATGAAGCTATCCGCCGAGATCGCGGGCTTAGAGCTTTAGCTTAGGACCGGTTAGTCCGAGATACTTCCTCTGCTGTTCCGGCGTCAGCAGATGCATCATGCTGCGTGCCGTCATGGACTGGAGGCGATGGAGTTCGAGGTCCTTTTTGAAGTGGCTTACCTTGCCGGCGTGGAAGTCGGCCATAATTCTCGATGCCTGCTGGCGGTCATAAGTGGTGATGTCGGCGGCCTTCTTCGTTTGAATTGGCGTGAACCCCAAGAGTTTCTGCTCGGAGGGGGAATTTAGAAAATATCCCTTGAGCATTTGGCGCTCGATTTCGCGAAGACGAGTCTGTTGCGCAGGACTGAGAATACGGAGGGCGCGTTTGTTGTAGGAGAGGCGCCATGAGTTGAGATCCGCCTCGCACTTGGAGGCGCTCTTGGGGTCAAGCAAGCCGGTAGAAGCGGTCACTCCGACCTTTGCCTTGTATTCTGCACGCAGGGAATCCAAAAGGGCCTCTTGAAGGGAAGAGAGCTTCAGATCCTTGCGGACCGGTTCGAGTCCAAGGAGGACTGGCATCGAGGAGGGGCTTTCCGGAAGGGCGAACTGCGAGGGTCCCACGCAACAGCCGTTGCTATCCGCAGCAGTTAGCGTGGAAGCACTTAGCAGGACCACCGCAAGGAGGGAAAGGGTGTGTTTCATGATGTCGTGTGAGATTTAGCCAGCGGGGAGCGAATCAATAACCTTCAAAGAGGGACTCGGTCTTGGCATTGGGATCGTGGACCTTGGGAAGGCCGTTTTTCTGACCAGAGAGCACGAGCCAGTTCTTATTCTGCTCGGGTGTGAGTACCGAAAGCATCCGGCCGGAGGTTTGCCTGGAGCTCTCACGGAGCTTGACTCCCTTCCAGTAAGGGGAGAGTTGGCCGTTCTGGGCCTTGACCATGATCGCCGAAGCTCTGGACTGATCGTCTTTTCCCAACGCCGCCAGCTGTGCCTGCTGATCGGAAGAGAGTCCGAGAAGTTTCTGCTCTGCAGGTGAAGTCAGGAGTTGACCGCCGAGCATTTGGCGCTCGATCTGGCGGAACCGGGAGAGTTGATCCTGGGAGAGCAGGGAGAGGGCCCTTCCGTTGAACTGCTTCCTCAGTGAACGGAGATCCCAGCTTGAGCGCAGGGAGGAGTCCATGTCGGCGTTTCCCAGTTCGACGAGGTTCTTAGCTTGGCTCTTGTAGTCGGCAAGGAGGGCATCAAGAAGACCGCACTGTGCCGGTGTCAGGTTAAGATCCTGACGAACAGGATCGAGTCCCAAGAGGATGGGAACCGATCCTGGATGATCCAACTTGCCCGAACCGCTCTGCTGCGCCGTAGCACACCCTGTGAGTGCTAACACTGCCAACAGGAAGGAGAGGAGGCGTTTCATCACGATGAAGTGCTAGTTCCGCGTCAAGAATCTTAGACAGCCTGAGCAATCATTCCCTCGAGTTTGACGATGTCGGCACCGAACTTGCGGATACCCTCGGCCAGTTTGTCGGTGGCCATGGCGTCTTCGTTGAGGAGCCAGCGGAAGTTCTTCTCGTCGACGGGGATCTTCTCGATCTCCATGGACTTGGCCTTGTCGGCGCTGAGAACCTGAGTGAGCGGATCCGAGGAGGCTTCCAACTTCTCCAAGATGTCAGGGCTGATCGTCAGCAGGTCACAACCGGCAAGGGCTATGATTTCGCCGGTATTGCGGAAACTGGCTCCCATGACCTGGGTCTCGTAGCCGAATTTCTTGAAGTAGTTGTAGATCTTGTGCACGGACTGGACTCCCGGATCCTCCATGCCGACGAACTCCTTGCCGGTAGTGGCCTTGTAGTAGTCGTAGATGCGGCCGACGAAGGGCGAGATAAGGCGGACCTTGGCCTCGGCGCAGGCGACTGCTTGGGGCATCGAGAAGAGAAGGGTCAGATTGCAGTTGATCCCCTCTTTCTGAAGGACTTCGGCGGCGCGGATACCTTCCCAAGTGGAGGCGATCTTGATCAGGACGCGGGAACGGTCGGTTCCGCCCTGCTCGTAGAGGCCGATGAGGTAACGAGCCTTATTAAGGGTCGCCTCGGTATCAAAGGAGAGACGGGCGTCGACCTCGGTGCTGACTCGACCAGGAACGATATTGAGGATCTCGCGACCGAAGAGGATCAGGGTGTCGTCGATGATCTTCTTGTAGAGATCTCCGCCGGAGAGGCTCGATCCCTTATTATCGGCGATCGCTTTGTCGAGGAGGGTCCGGTACTCGGGCTGAAGAACGGCCTTAAGGATGAGCGAGGGGTTGGTTGTCGCATCCTGGGGAGCGAATTTCTTGATCTCCTCGAAATTACCCGTATCGGCGACGACGGTGGTGAATTGCTTGAGGGAGGTGAGTTGGTTGGCGCTCATGGTTGTTAAGATTTTTGAGAGTTTCGCGGGGGTGGGGAGGCAAATGCAATGCCTGATTTGTCACAGATCCGACGTGGGCTTAAAGCGGTTCCTCGGCCCTGAGGCTATGAAGATGAATGGTCTTGGTCTCCAGGTCATGGACAGCCTTGATGTACCGGATCGTTTTGCTCCGGGATCTCATCAGGATTGAGTGAGTGATCGCGGTCTTACCGATGAGTTTTACGCCTGGCAGAAGGGGGCTATCGCTGATTCCAGTGGCACAGAACACGGCGCTGTCACCGGAGACCAGATCATCCCTCGAGTAGATACGACCCAACTCGGCCTCGGTGAACTGCCCGAGCAACTCATTCCGCTCCGCGTCGTCACGCGGCCACATCCGGACAAAGATTTCCCCACCAAGGGCCTTGAGGGCGGAGGCGGTTAGGATCCCCTCGGGCGCCCCTCCCTTTCCGACAAAAAGATCAATACCCGAATCCGGCAGGGAAGGAGCTACCGCGGCTGTGATGTCCCCGTCGGCGATCAGACGCAGAGAGGCTCCCACGTTTCGCACCGTGTCGATGTAGTGTTGGTTGCGAGGACGGTCGAGCACCGTCACCACCAACTCGCTGATCCTCTTCCCCAGCGCATCGGCTGCGATTTCCAGGGTATGACTAAACGGTAGATCCAAGGTGATCGGGGCAACCAACCCCTCCCGGATAGCCCTTTCCACACGGGGACCGAAAGAAAGTTTCTCCACGTAGAAACTCGGAATATTGACCATGCTCCGCTCGCGCCCCTCGGGCACGAGGACAGCAGACATCACGGAAATGGAATTGGGCATTCCCTTGGAGATGTTGCTCGTGCCGTCGATCGGATCGAGGGCAATGTCGAAGCGCGGATGGGAATCACCCCATCGACCCAGCTTGTCTCCTAGAAAGATTCCGGGAGCGTTGTCCTTGATCCCCTCCCCGATCACGACCTCGCCGCGGATGTCTATCAGGTCGAACATGCCGCGGATCGCGTCACAAGCCGCCTCATCGGCAGACTCCTTGTCGCCACGGCCCATCCAGTGAAGGGAGTGAAGGGCGGCGTTCTCGGTGGCGCGGACGAACTCCAGCTCGATGAGTCGTTCGAAGTCGTGGGAGGTCATTGGGCTAAACGGAACCGGATCAGCGACCCATCGCAGCCTTGATGAAGTCGCGGAAGAGCGGATGAGGCGTCTCGGGTTTGCTCAGGAACTCGGGATGGAACTGGACGGCCACATACCAAGGGTGATCCTTGAGCTCGATGATCTCGACAAGCGATCCATTCGGGGATGTTCCCGCGATCAACAAACCCTTGGCCTCCATCCGTTCGCGGTAGGCGCTGTTAAACTCGTAACGGTGCCTGTGCCGTTCGGCGATCTCGGTGTGCCCGTATGCCTCATGGGACTTGGAACCGGGCTTGATCAGAGCTGGCCAGGCACCGAGGCGCATGGATCCACCCTTCTCGGTCACATCGACCTGCTCATCGAGGAGGGCAATGACGGGGTGTGGTGTTTTGGGATCGAATTCGGTGCTGTTAGCCCCCTCGAGTACGCAGGCATTTCGGGCAAATTCGATCGAGGCGATCTGCATGCCCAGGCAGATTCCGAAATAAGGAATGCCTTTTTCGCGGGCATAGCGTGCCGCGGCGATCTTTCCTTCCGTTCCACGGTCGCCAAATCCTCCGGGAACCAGAATGCCGGAAACCCCAGCCAAGTGCTTGTCAGCACCATCAATCTCGATCTCCTCGGCATCCACGATCTTGAGGTCGACACCACAGTCGTTGGCTCCGCCGGCATGACAGAGTGCCTCGTAGATGCTCTTGTAGGCGTCCTGAAGCTCCACGTACTTGCCGACCACCGCGATTGTGGTGCGATGCGTTGGGTGAACAATCGAGTGGACAATTCTCTTCCACCCTTCCATGTCAGCGGGAGGAGTCTCAAGACGGAGTAGGCGGCAGACTTTCTCATCGAGCCCCTCCTCCTGAAGCATGAGAGGAAACTCATAGATGGAATTCTCCACATCGCGGGCCTCGATGACGGCATCGAGGGAGACATTGCAGTAGAGAGAAAGTTTTTCCCGGACATCGGCCTCCAGTGGCATCTCCGTACGGCAGACAAGGATTTCGGGCTGAAGTCCGATCTCGCGAAGCTTGGCCACGCTCTGCTGGGTCGGCTTGGTCTTGAGTTCACCCGCAGCCTTGATGAAGGGAACGAGCGTCACATGGATGAGGATCGCATTCTCATGACCAACCTGCAGGATGAACTGTCGGATTGCCTCGAGGAAGGGAAGCCCCTCTATGTCGCCGGTGGTCCCCCCGATCTCGGTGATCAGGATGTCGGCGTTGCCCGCGTTTTCAAAGCTGCGGATACGACGCTTGATCTCGTCGGTGATGTGGGGAATGACCTGGACGGTCTTGCCGAGATAATCGCCGCGGCGCTCATTAGAGAGGACGGTCTCGTAGACCTGACCGCTGGTAAGATTGTTTTCACGGGTCAGGACGCACTTGGTGAAGCGCTCGTAGTGGCCGAGATCAAGATCGGTCTCGGCGCCGTCGGCCAACACATACACCTCGCCGTGCTGAAGCGGGTTCATCGTGCCGGGATCCACATTGAGGTAGGGATCGAGTTTCTGCATCGTCACCCGCAGTCCACGATGCTCCAGAAGAGTTCCCAAAGATGCGCCGGCAAGACCCTTGCCGAGCGAACTGACCACGCCACCCGTCACGAAAATGTATTTCATGGGCTATAGATCATAGGGGGCGCCCGACGAAAATCCAGCACGGTGACCAGTAGGTGCAAAGATTTGCCCCGGGGTATGTCAATCGGGCTAAAAAGAGATTTCCAAAATTTCGGAGAAATGACTCTTTCTCGACTCGTGCTCCTCATCACTGAGCACCGATACTAAGGCCGTCGGCTCGATCTCGGGCAACTCGATCCAGGAGCGGCAGCCTCCGAAGGCCTTCTCCATTGGCAAGAGAACGGGGGGATTGATGCGGAATACCCGTACAAAGGCCACATTGATACCGCTTCCTCCCAAGGATCCCGAACCGGCATCGTACACAAAGCGCTCCTCGATCAGGGAATCGTCAAGCATATGAAGCGCATTCAACCGGCGCACCAGTTCCAGATCTTCGATCCTACCCGACCACTCGAGGGCGGCTACATGAGCCAGGGTCACCCGCTCCGGGTCCTGCACGGGCAGGACGACATCGGGAATGCGGACTTTTTCCAACTGGCCGTGGAACCATGTCGGGAAGAGATAGAACTCGGGGTGATCGAAACCGAATCCTCCCTTGCCTTCGGCAATCCCACCCTTGCGCAGGATCACACTCTGCTCTCCCCGGCCCATTGCCTCGCAGATCAAAGCCCATTCCTTGAAAGCAACCGCCATGCGAAAACGTTGCCGCGTTCCGGTCCCAAAATCCACGACGTTCTTTCCCGTATCTGTTTCCGCCGCTAGGATCTTCTTCATGGTCACAATCAACTCCTCCTACAACGGCGGGCTCCGCTGCACTGCCACTCACGGCCCCTCCGGCGTTACACTCATTACCGACGCCCCTGTCGACAACCATGGCAAAGGAGAGAGCTTTTCACCAACCGATCTCGTGGCCACGGCCGTTGCCAACTGTATGATGACTGTCATGGCGATTGCTGCGGAACGCCACGGAATCGACGTCAAGGGAACAACCGTCACGATCGGCAAGGAGATGAGTTCAGATGCCCCGCGCCGAATCGTCGGACTAAAATCAGTGGTGACCATCCCCCTACCAGCCGATCATCCCCAGCGCGCCCTACTCGAAGCCGCCGCCCTCTCCTGCCCGGTCAAGAAGAGCATCGCCCCGGAAATTGATGCCTCGGTCGAGTTCCGGTGGTTGGGATGATCGGGTAATAGGTGTTAGGGAATCGGAACTGGGAATTTCCTATAGCCCATGGCCGAATCCCCATCACCGATCTACTGAATCCAAAGGAAGCTTACCCCGGGATTGGAGCGCTCGAGGTCGGGATCTTTGCGAAGCTCCGTAGCCGCCGTGATCATTTCCAGGGAAGCCGGGTGAAAGATCGAGAACTCCTCTCCGGATGCAAATCCGAGGATGTCCCCATCGCGCTGATACTCGGCAAAGACCTTTCTCAGCCCCATTTTGAGAACGCCACCCCTACCTCCCGATCCGTAGCCATGGATTAACTTCAGAACCGAAATTCCGTCGCCGTGGCAGCGGCGCACTTCAAGCAAAAGTCGGCGCTTGGCCTCCTCGAGCGTGGGTAGCCCCTCCTTGATGGTCACGACTCGGAGGGACACGGTTATCTCGATTACTTCGTCTTGAAGGTCAATTCCCCGCCTGCGGCATCCGCCACGATGGTCTGCCCCTCATGGATCTTCCCGTCGAGGATCTCCATGCTGAGCGGGTCCAAGATCTTCTGCTGGATGACGCGCTTGAGCGGTCTTGCCCCGTAGGCGGGATCGTATCCCTCCTTGGCCAGATAAGCACGGGCCTTATCGGAGAGCTCAAGTTTCAGATTCTGCTTGGCGAGCCGCTTCTCGAGGCGGGTGAGCTGGATGTCAACGATCTTGCCGATCTCCTTGTCGCTCAGACGGTCGAAGATGACGATTTCGTCGACGCGGTTCAAAAATTCTGGCCTGAAATGCCCACGAAGGGCCTCCATGACACGCTTGTTCCGCTCCTCGACCTTCAGATCCTCCATGATGAACTGGCTGCCGATGTTGCTCGTCATGATGATGACGGTGTTCTTGAAGTCGACTGTACGCCCTTGGCCGTCGGTGATGCGGCCGTCATCGAGTACCTGCAACAGGACGTTGAAGACATCGCCGTGTGCTTTCTCGACCTCGTCGAAGAGAACCACAGAATAGGGCTTGCGGCGGACGGCCTCGCTGAGTTGGCCTCCCTCCTCGTAACCAACGTATCCGGGAGGTGCTCCGATGAGACGGGCCACGGTGTGCTTCTCCATGTACTCCGACATGTCGAGGCGCACGATGGCGTTCTCATCGTCAAAGAGGAATTCCGCCAAGGCCTTGGATAGCTCCGTTTTGCCGACGCCTGTGGGGCCAAGGAACATGAAGGAACCGATCGGACGGTTCTCCTCCTGAAGACCCGCGCGGGCGCGACGAACGGCGTTGGAGACGGCCTTGATCGCCTGCCCCTGTCCGACCACTCGCTCGATAAGGCGTTCCTCCATCTTGACCAGCTTTTGCCGTTCTCCCTCCTGAAGGCTTGAGACCGGGATCCCGGTCCAGACCGCGACAACCTTAGCGATGTCTTCCTCGGTTACCTCTTCCTTAAGCAGGGCGGTCTGCCCCCCTTTCGCGAGCTTCGCATTGTGCTCCTCAAGCTTCGCCTGAAGCTCCGGAATGCGGCCGTACTGGATCTCGCTCGCCTTTGCAAAGTCTCCCTGGCGCTGGGCAATCGCGAGTTCGTTCTTCATCGCTTCGATCTGCACGTTGATCTTCTGCGATTTGCCGATCTCCTCCTTCTCCTTGAGCCAGCGGGCCTTGAGCCCCGAGGCGGTCTCCTTAGTTTCGGCAAGTTCCTTCTCGAGCTTGGTGAGCCGCTCCTTGCTGGCGGCATCTTTCTCTTTGCGAAGGGCCTGACTCTCCATTTCGAGCATCATGATCTGGCGTTCCATCTGGTCGATTTCGGTCGGCATCGATTCGATCTCGATCTTGAGACGGGAAGCCGCTTCGTCGACAAGATCAACTGCCTTATCAGGAAGGAAACGGTCGGAGATGTAACGGTGCGAGAGGACGGCGGCGGCGACCAGCGCCGCATCCTGGATTCGGACGCCATGGTGGACCTCGTAGCGTTCCTTCAGACCCCTGAGGATTGCAATCGTGTCCTCAACGCTGGGCTCATTGACCATGACAGGCTGGAAGCGGCGCTCCAGTGCCGCATCCTTCTCGATGTACTTGCGGTACTCGTCGAGGGTCGTCGCCCCGATCGTTCGGAGTTCTCCACGGGCAAGCTGCGGCTTGAGAAGATTCGATGCATCCATCGAGCCCTCGGCCGCACCGGCACCGACGATGGTGTGTAACTCGTCGATGAAGAGGATGATCTCCCCTTCGGAGGCGGTTACCTCCTTGAGAAAGGCCTTCAGGCGATCCTCGAACTCTCCGCGGAATTTGGCTCCGGCTACCATTGCCCCGATATCCATGGCAACGAGTCGCTTGTTCTTGAGGGACTCGGGAACATCCCCGCTCACGATCCGTCGGGCAAGGCCCTCGACAATCGCGGTCTTGCCCACACCGGGCTCCCCAATGAGGACGGGATTGTTCTTGGTTCGGCGGGAGAGCACCTGCATCGTGCGGCGGATCTCCTCGTCGCGTCCGATCACGGGGTCGATTTTCCCTTTTCTGGCCTGTTCGGTCAGGTCACGTCCGTACTTCTCGAGGGTCTGGTATTTGCCCTCGGGGTTCTGATCGGTGACTCGCTGGGATCCTCTCACCTCGACCAGGGCCTTCATGAGTCCCTGATGGGTGACACCATTCTGCTGGAGCAGCTTGGCGGCACCATTTTTCTCCTGACTCAGCGCTAGCAGGTAATGCTCGGCGGACAGAAACTCATCCTTGAGCTTCGCCATCTCGGCCTCTGCGGAGTCGATGGTTTTTCTCAGTTCAGTGCCGACAAAAGGCTGTGCTCCTCCATGAACCTTGGGCAAGGCGGCAGCGGCGGACTCAAGCGACTTGATCAATGACGCCACCGGAACACCTATTTTCTCGAGGATGGGGCGGGCAAGGCCCTCGCTCTGTGCAAGGAGGGAGAGTAGGAAATGCTCGTTGCCGATCTCCTGCTGACCAAGGCCTGAGGCGATATCAATCGCACCGTTAAAGGCCTCCTGCATCTTGGCGGTGAATTTGTCGGGTCTCATAAGCTTTGTTGGGTTCACCAACAATCTAACCTGATCACAGCCCGACCGCCAGAAGGGAGGATCACATCCCTTGCTCCAGACAAAGGATAAGCGTTTTCCTTAGCTTCTCCGAGGCGGGGAAAGCTTGATTCCTTTGCGCAGGAATGTGGGGACATCAAGATCTTCTCCCGCGACGATTGTCGGTTCGCTTTTGTCAAAACGCCCGCGCTGGTACGTATCCAGATCCAAGGTGCCCTGGGTCTGCTTGGACGGGGATGGTTGGCGTTCCGTCCCCGTGGAAGACTTGGTTGTTTTCCTAATCGGCGGAGCAACTGCTGCCCCCGGGATGGCTGTTCCGGGTGACGGCTCGATGGCTTCGGGAAGGATCTCGGAAGAAGATATCTCTGCTTTTGAAATCCGAGCACCTTCCCCGGAAGAAGCGATGATCGAGAGGGTAAGAGGGGTACCTGCGCTGAGGGTGGCCAGCACCCCGGTCTTGATCTGGCATCTGTCTCCGGCAATCCGTTCGATTCCTGACACCGCCGTCTGGACCTCCGCAAAAGAAAGATCCGAAGGGCCCTGAAGCAGTAGCAGGACTGTCTTGACTCCCAGCAAAGCCGATCCCGGAGTTGTCTTCCCCTGCTGGATCAGGAGAGGCGAGGAAAGGGCTGTTTCCAGAGCCTCGTGAAGCCTGTTGGATCCCGATGCCGAACCGGATCCAAACAGGACCTTGGCTCCGAATGCACCCAGGACCGTCTTCAGATCGGCACGCGTGATCCGGACCGGACCGCTGGTGGAAAGCATCCCGTGCAGTGTCCGGGAACATGCTAGCAGGGTCCGATCAGCCAGTGCGAAAGCCTCGCCCACCGCAGCCGTGGAAGGGCTACTACCGGAGAGTCGCTCGTTCGCGATGACGGCGACGGCATCGCAGACAGCATGAAGTTTTCCGAGAGCGGTTTCTGCCAACTCCGTTCGGTTCTTTCCCTCGAAGGCAAAAGGCATCCCGACACAGGCCGCGACCGTGACCCCGTTCGATTTAGCGTGAATCGCAAGCGCTGGCAGGAGGAACGAGGCTGTTTCTCCTCCGAGTCCTCCGCAGAGGACAACAAAGGAGGCTCCTGCAACGGATTTCCCGAACTCCTCATCAATGGCAAGGAATCCGTCGGCAGGGTCGCCCGCAGGAACAGTCAGACGATCACGGACAACGGTGCCCGCAAGCGACTCGGGGTCATTGTTGACGACAAGCAATCCCTTCAGGGAGGGGTCAGCCATGGCCAGTAGATCGAGTACGGTGACTCCGGCGTTCCCTACACCGACAATCAAACGACGGGAAACATCCGCGCTCATCGTTCCCTCCTTCCGAAAAGTCCACCAAACCCCTTGCTGATCCGATCCATCAGGCTGACAGGCCGCAGATCGCGGGTGACTAACCGGGCATACTTGGTCAGCCCGATGGCGGTCGAATACTGGGGATTCTCGAAAGTCTGAAGCGGGCCCCCGACGTTCCTGGCAGTCGTGATCTGAACAGTCTGGTCTAAAACATCTGATGCAGTTTCCGCAATACCGGGAAGCCTTGCCGTACCACCGGTGACGACGACTCCCGCACCGAGCAAGCCGAGAAGATCGCCTGCGTTGCGGGAGATGTCGTCCCGAATGAGCTCGAAGATCTCGCGGACCCGGCAATGGATGATGGTCTCGAGCGAACGGCGGTCTATCTCGCAACCGAGAAACCCGGGGTCGTTCTTGACGGTGATAACCCCTCCGTGGGATTCAGTCGGGTCCGTAGACGTACCTTCCTGAATCTTGAGTGCTTCGGCGCGCGCGATCGGGAGCTTCAAGCCGACGGAAATGTCGTTGGTGATATGGTCCCCCCCAAGAGCCAGCACCCCGCTGTGACGAACGGCTCCGTCCTGATAGATCAGGTAGTCGGTTGTGCCTCCACCGATATCAATGACCAAAACCCCCAGATCCTTCTGGTGCTGGGTGACAACGACCTGAGCGCTGGCAAGCGATCCAAGCACGACATCCTCGATCTCCAACTTGAGCGATTCGACACACCGCAGGGTGTTATGAATCCGGGTCTTCATCCCGTGGACAATGTGAAAATCCGCCTCAAGTTGCATCCCTTCCGACTCGAGCGGGTCGATGACGTTCCGATTGCCGTCGAGATGATAGGATTGGAGGATCGTATGGAGGAAAATGTTCTGTGGCGGAATGGCGATTTCCTTTGCGTTGGTCTGGACCTGATCAAGATCCTCCTGCTCGATCTGTCTGGGATGCGGCAGGACATGGATGCCGCGGTTGTTCAGGCTCCGGAGGTGTCCTCCGGAGATGGCGACCCAGACGTTGCCTATCTCGACGTTGGTCTTCTCCTCGGCATCGAGGATCGCCTCCCGAACACATTCGGCGGCCGTTGCCATATCGACGATTTCACCCTTGCGAATCCCACGGGAAGGGGTTTCCCCTACCCCAAGGATGCTGATCTGGTCCTCGGATCGTCCCTCGGCAACAACGACACAGATCTTCGTGGTGCCGATCTCGAGTCCGACAAAGATCTGGTCGCTGGACATGGAGGAATTAGGGATGTTTGGCCGGTTTTTTGGACGGGGAGACCGGAATGATCTTGGACGATCGGTCCTCGGGTGTCAGGACGAATGTCACTGGGGTGCTACGCTGGATGATCAGGTTGGCGGTGGCGATCCTGCGGCCCGATTCCTGGCAATGGGTGATCAGCTTGCGAAGGCGTTCGATCTGACCCGGAAGATCCTTCATGCCGAAGGTGAATCGGGCGTTGGAAGAGTCAGTCACGATCACGGCGTACGGCTTGGAAACATCCACGGAACGCACCTGGAACGTCTCCTCGGAAAGATCGGAGAGCGCCTCGGTGACAGCCACGGCGTTCCTGAAGGCATTCCCTTCCAGATGCTCGCCCGGTTGAAGGGATGCCGTGTCGATCCCCGTCAGGACAGGGAGTTTTTGAAATTCATCCAAAGGATGGGCGGGTCGCATGACCACGCCTTCGCCGTCACTCAGAAGGCTTTTTCCTGATTCAAAATTCTCAACGGAACCCTCTCCGCCGCCGGCATCAGCTTTCGCAACCGGTTCCTGCGAAACGGCTCCTGATCCCAGCAGAAACATGGGATGCCGACGCTCGACGCCGACCTCGACGGTGTCGGGCATTCGCCTCTCGATGCTCACGGACCGAACCTCCGGAAGTGCGGAGAGCCTCTTGCTTGCCTCGCCGAGATCGAGTTGGAGAATGTTTTTTCCGGGCTTCAATCCGGTGAGGGTGATTAGTTCCTCATCGCTCATGACGCCGTTCAGATGGGTCACGAGCCTAGTCAGGGAATACTCGGGATTGTGAAAGAAAAAGCGAAGGGCAAGGAAACGGATGCCGATTGCCATAACGGCGATTGCCAGCAGGACGACGGAGACCTTCCAAAGAAAACCCATCGCCTTGCCACGCCGCTGGCGCCTGACGCTAGCTGTCCGCACATTAAGCTCGAGCAGGTGCTGGCGGGAAGAGGATCGCCCACCCTTGCGGCGGTTTCCTGTGGTGCGGCGTGCCTTCATGCGCTGGTGGTTCGGGCAGTAAGGGAAAGTTCCGCTATCTTGCAGCAAAGGGATGTGAAATCGAGTCCGGAAACGGCTGCTGCCTTGGGAAGAAGACTCGTTTCGGTCATGCCTGGAATCGTGTTGATCTCAAGCACGGTCGGTCCTTCGTTTCCTAACAGCACATCGACCCGACAGTAGACCCTGAGGCCGAGCGCACGAACCGCCTCGAGCGCGACACGCTGCACGGCGGCCGTCTCCTCGTGCGTGAGAGGGGCTGGCACGAGATACTCCGTGGCCCCTTTGGTGTACTTGTTGGCGTAGTCGTAGAAGCCTTCGCCGGGACGGATCTCGATGACGGGTAGCACGCGGTCCCCAAGCACCCCGACGGTAAGTTCCCTTGCCTCCACCAATTCTTCGATCAGAATTTCGCTTCCGTGTTTCAGGCAGTCTTCGAGCGCAGGCGCGATCTGCGATGCCTCACGCACCAGATGCACCCCGACGCTTGAACCTTGGCGCGGAGCTTTGATTACCATGGGCAGTGGAAGTGAAGGTGTCTCCCCATTCGTGAGAACCTCGGATCGTGGTGTTGGCACCCCCCGGGCTAATAGGGCTTTCTTGGTAAGGATCTTATCGAAAGCGACCCGACTCTCCTCAGCCCCCTCCCCCGTGAAAGGGATTCCGCGGGATTCAAGCAGTCCCTGCAGGACGCCGTCCTCCCCGAACGTGCCGTGAATGAGGTTGAAGACAAGTTCGGTCCCGTCCGGGATCTCCACCTCTGTGCCGGTCACCTCGATTTCCGTGACCAAGGCACCCGCGGAACGAAGAGAGGCGGCGACAGATGCCCCGGAACGGAGGGAAACGTCGCGTTCGGCACCCGGCCCACCCTTGAGGACTACAAGACGACGGCCGGAAGGATTGAAAGAAAAGGAATCGTGGGTATTCATCGTAAAATCTCCCCGTCGACGGGGTCCTCCCCGAGGATCTGAACCTCGGTTTCCAGTTCGATACCGCGCTCGGCGCGGGCCTTGTCGCGGATCTTGGCGATCAGGGATAGGATTTCGGCGGCGGTGGCACCCCCGTCATTGACGATGAAGTTGCCGTGGACTTCGGAGACGCGTGCACCGCCCACGGAGCTGTTCTTGAGCCCCAGTTCCTCGACAAGTTTACCTGCCGGAATACCCGCGGGATTCTTGAAAACACAGCCCGCGCTTGCAGCCACCGGTTGGGTCTCCTTGCGGTGCGAGAGCGACCCCTTCATCAGTCGATCGATTTCCTCCGGGGATGCCGGGGTTCCGGAGAGGGTCGCCGAAAGCGCGAAGTGATCGTGCAGAAGGGGAACGTCTCGGTAGCGGATCTCCATTTCACGGGGTGTCCTGGAAACAATATTTCCATCGCGGTCGGCAAAACGGATTCTGATCACCTGATCGAATGTCTGCACCCCCATCGCCCCGGCGTTCATCCGGAGCGCACCGCCGAGATTGCCAGGAATGCCGTCCATCCACTCGAATCCCGAGAGGCCAGCCCCACGGGCAGTCGCGGCCAGTTGCTTGAGCTTCACTCCCACGCCTGCGGTGATCTTGTTTTCCGAGACGCTCGCCTCGTTAAAGCATCCCCGGCCGAGATGAGCGATCACTCCCGGAAAGCCTCCATCCTTCATGATGAGGTTGGATCCCCGACCCATGACAAGGAGTGGAATCCCCTCGTCGTGGCAGAATCGGACCAATTCGGCGAAGCCTTCCTCGGTTTCAGGTTCGACCCAGAAGCGGGCGGGACCACCCACCCTCATCGTCGTGTGACGTGACAGCGGTTCCGCCATGCGGATCAGGCCGGGCCCCATGGCCGCACGCAGGCGGGCCCTGAGCGCCAGTTCCCCTGCCAGTATTGCCCCCGCCTCATGGATGTTCCCGGCCCCCAGGGTCAGGATCAAATCGCCCGGTTGCAGGATCCCTGCCGCCTCCTGCACGGCGGCCCGAACGGAAGGAACAGTGATCACTGCGGAATGACCCGCCTGCATGGCCTCTGCGGCAATCGCTGCGGCGTCAGCTCCGGCGATAGGCTTCTCCCCGGCGGGATAGACCGGGGCGACAAGTACCCGGTCAGCCGCCCCAAAGGAACGGCCAAATTCCTTGATGAGTGCGGCCGTACGGGAATAGCGGTGCGGCTGAAAAAGCAGGAGAAGCCTCCCCGAGGGACCAAGGGCAGCACGGGCGGTGGCAAGGGTTGCGGTGATCTCGGTGGGATGGTGTCCGTAGTCGTCGACAACGCGGAATTCCTCGTCGCGGTAGCGGAATTCAAAACGGCGTTTTGCCCCACGAAAGGATGCGAGCGCCGAGGTAATTGCCTCGAAAGGGATGCCAAGTTCGGAGGAAAGGGCGATCACCAGCATGGCATTGTGGGCGTTATGAACACCCGGAATACCGAGCGTTACGTTGCCGAGAAGTTCCTTGCCACGGAAGACAGCGAACCGGGTCACCAAATCGCCATGTTCGAGCGCTGACTCAAGGCCCTCCAAACGATACCGACAATGCTCGCCCGTCCCGACTGCGACGGCTCGCTCATGGGGGGCACAGACACGCGAGGCGCCGGCATCGTCGGACCAGAAATAGACGTTTCCCTCCGTCTGGGAGAGAAGCTGTGAGAAGACCGCATCGATGGCAGCCAGGTCCGGATAGTGATCGAGATGCTCGGGCTCGATGTTGAGGACCAGGGCATGGCGTGGGTGGTAATGGACGAGAGTTCCATCACTCTCGTCTCCCTCGGCAACCAGATGTTCCCCCTCGGAATCCCAACGGGCATTCGTTCCCAGGATCGGAATCTCGGCACCGACGTAGTGAGAGGGTTTGAGGCCGCCGGCCTTGAGCACGTGCGCCGCCATCGCGGAGGTGGTCGTCTTCCCATGCATTCCGCAGACGATGATTCCCTGCTTTCCCGTCATCACCGCCGCCAGCACTTCGGCCCTGCGCGCCATGGGCTTTCCGAGCGACAGGGCTGCGTCATAGGCGGGATTGCCGGGACGGATCGCCGAGGAATGGACCACCAGATCCGCATCGGTCACCAGATCGGTATCGTGGGGTGTCTGGAAAACAAGCCCCTTGCGGCGGAGGCGCTCCACCTCGACGGTGTCGGCCTTGTCCGAACCGCTTACCCGGTGACCGAGGGCCAACAGGAGCGCGGCGATCCCACTCATGCCCGAACCTGCGACCCCGATGAGATGAATACGGCGCGGTTGGCTGCCAAGCAACAGGGAAACCAGCATATCCTGTCCGGAATTCATGCCCGTGGTCATCGGGCAGCACCCTCGAGGACATCGGCGACGAGGCCTGCGGCACCGCGCGGAAGGACCGAGGCAGCCGCTGCGCCCATGCGTTCACGGCGGCGGCCATCCTCCAGAAGATTTTTGATCAATAGCGCGAAGGCCGCTGGGTCAGCCTCATTTTCCTCGATCATCTCAGCGGCGCCGGCATCCCGAAAAGCCTCGGCATTGCGGTGCTGATGCCGTTCCGCTGCAAACGGAAATGGAATGAGGAGGGAGGGAAGTCCGAACTGCGAAATCTCGCCGAGGCTGGCTGCGCCGGCCCGTGAGACAACCAGGTCGGCTGC
>RFPR01000171.1 GCA_009928265.1 Pseudomonadota bacterium
AGTTTCTTGGGGCGTCCGCGTTTCGGGGATAGGTCGATTTCTTCGGATGATTCTAGGTCTTTGGGCATGGTGTCTCCTTTATTTTGATTGTGTCCATAGAAGGGAAAGAAAAACCAGCATCGCAACGACCGCCATTCCGAGGATAAGGTCGTCGCTCATTTTGCGTGTTTTCTGAAAATAGTCATCACCCGAAAACGGTGATTAGTGCTTTTAACCATTCCGACTACCGCCTCGACGGAAAATTGGTCTTTACGAAATATAGGAAGCACTTGGTCAAGCCACACAACATGGCATCCATTCATCAGTCGCTCGCCAAGTGATGCCATAACCTTGTTTCGTTTTACCATTGTTGTCTGGTAGTGGTCACAATCCTCAACAGAATAAGGGGGGTCGGCTAGAACAAGATCGTAATTTTCTAGGGGAACTTTTGTCAAGGTTTGTGCGTCATCAATATAATCCGGCCTTAATTCGGGATTCAAGTCAACCGAATCGCCCGGGATGATGGATTTGTCCACCCTGCCGCTGAACAAATGAAGCACTCTTGACTTGTCGGGGAACATGGCCTTAACGCGACGAAGATACCCAGCCGGATAGCCACCAAAATAACGAGATTTTACCCGGTAATCGTTGCCCATAATCCATGTCCCCACAATCCGATTATCTCCTCCAAGGAATAAAGATAAGGGAAATCCTGTTGTGGAATGATAGCTGGTAATTCGGTCGCAAAGGGTCATTGGCGTGTCTTTTGTCAGCAAATGAATTGAGTCACGGGATAGGGGGATTCGACACCCATCACCAACTTCGAGGAGTCGAGTTCCATCTCCGCCTCTAGGATGAGGTTGTCATCCTCATCGAGCTTGAGAATCGCGGGCTTTTCGCACTCATGGTTGAAAAGACGATAGACATAAGTGGTGTCGGAGGTGACAATTCCGATGGCGTATTGAATTTCGTCGATCTCAATTTCGTCCCCGTCCCGCAATCCCTTGTAACTGATCTTCTCGATCTCGCATTCCCCGTCGAAGGGGTGTTTGGGGTCGCGGTTGACGATTTTAACCGTCGAATCGTCCAAGTGGTAAAAAAGGGCGTCATTAAACAAAATACGGTCGCTTCCGCTGAACAATACGCCCATGTAGTAGCGCGGAGGCTTGGGAAACTGCTGGTTTATCTGAGTGGTGGGAAGGTATCGCTTGCCGACCTTGGACACTTTTTGCCGGGAAGTTTGCGGTGTTTTTGCCATGATGTCGGGCGGAACCCTACCCACAAAAATACCGTGGGGGCAAGAAAAATATCCGATAAATCCGAGAAACCCCCCAAAAATGAAATCCCCCGGGGGTTTTACCCGCCCGGGGGACTCCGAGGCTATGTTCGGCGGGAGGGGGAAAGAATAACCCCTCTGTCGCCAATTAGTCTCCCTTATCGTGCTTGCTTGTCAAGCCCGGAATGAAGGATGCAAGGCCCTTGAACTTGGAGCCCCACTTTTTCAAGTCGTCCATGGGAATAGCTATCCTCCCGACCTCAACGCCAACCTCGCCCTTTTGGACAATCACAAGTTGTTTCGAGGAGAAGTCGAGATTGAACTCTAGTTGGGTTTTGTCGGAGAGGGATACCATGACTATTTACCCTTGAACTCCAACACCTCGTAGGTCGCGAACTCCGTGCCCTGCCCGGAGGAATCCTTGTAGTTCTTCGACCGCTTGAACCCGGTATGGACAATCCCGATCCGTTTTCCGAGGAACCGGGACTCCCGGCGGGCCTTCGCCTCCTTGTCGGCAAAGACCTTGACCTCGATCCCGGCGCGGACGGGGACAAGGGTGAGGGACTTCGCCGGAAGGGTGCGCGAGCCGATCTCCATGTCCTTCGTCAGTTCCATGAGGAGGAGGGGTTGCTGGGTCATCTCCGGCTTGAGGGAGGGGCGAATTTCCTTCAAAACGCCGTCGATCACGCCGTTGGGTTTCAGTTCGTCGAGGGGGAAAAAGGCGGGTTTCTCCGCCTCCACCGTCTGCCATCCCTCTTTTGCCAACTTCTCCATGATGGAGAGTTCAGCGGTTGCGCCGTTTGTTTTAGCCATATTGTTTCCTTTCTTTTCCAGCATGAGAATAGTGTCAATGCGTAAAGCACCGAACTTTCACTAGCCTCGCTTCAAATCCAAGGGCATCCATCTTTCGCCGTCAACAAGATTTTTCTTGGCGTACCTTGTCCTCATTTCCTTCCGAACTTTCCGCCAAACCGACAACTTCTTCGTGTTGCCCCGTTCGTAAAAAGTGACCGCCTCACGGAGCTTGAAGGGCGCGTTGTATTCGACATAGCCCTCCTCGACGAACTTTTTGGCAAGGTTCCGGGGAACGCCCTTCGCCTTCACAATGTCATTGATGGAATAAACCTTTGGGGCGTAGGTAGTTATGCGTGAGCCCTTGTCCTCCAACTTCATCTCTCCCAAGCCGTCCCCGGTGGGGAAAGGAGACTTCCAGTTTTTTGCAAAGAAAAAAAGGGAATCGGTGTCACAATAGACCATGTTTTCCGGGGGAACGGTCCGCATGAACTCAAGGAGCCGGAGCCGACCGTAGGATGTCACATAGGATGCGTGGAGGTAATTACAATGCGACGGCAGGGGAATGAAAAATTCCTTCAACACATTGGTTCCGAGCATTTGCACCTTGAGTTCCCCGCGCTGGATTCGTTTGATGTCGATTTCCTTCAATTTGACCGATTTGATGACTTTGCCGGACATCCCAAGCTGTCCGTAAAGGTTGTTCATCAATAGCTTGTAGATGAGCTTGTAGGCGGGGGTTTTGGCGTCGAGGCGGCGTTGGTAGAACTTTTTGACGAAATCCCCATAGTAATCGGAGGCTCGGTCGGTTCCGAAGGTGTAATGGAGCTTGAGGATTTTTGCGCCGTGGTTCTGGATGGCGTTGCGGAGTTCGTGGTTCGTCCATGTCCCGGTGAACTTCCCGCAGGGGAAAATGATGGAGCCCTCCGAAATCCCGCTGAAATTGTCCTTCTCGCTGGTTCGGTAGGGTAGGGGTGCATAGGGTTGTAGTGGGACATCGACGGTCGCCTCGGTCAACCCATATTCGAGGATGTCGGTAGATTCCTTGCACTCGTGCGGATATTTTTGGGTCATGGCCCAAGGGTAAAGGGAGTTCACATCGGTCCACATGACGCACCCCTCCCCGCCCTTCGAGAAAAGTTCCACCCGGCCCCCGAATATGGAATCTTTGCAGTTTTCGGCAAAACACGACCAGTTGCGGCCACCCATCGCCCGCCACACCTTGACGCACATCGAGGTGTTGGGCATCTTTTTGACCTTGAAGGATTTGAGGGTTTCTTGGAGGTGCTTCAAGGCATCGTGGATGATCTGGCAGTCGCGCATGACATATTCCCGCGAATTGGCGTCAAAATTTAATTTTTTAAGTCCTATCGCCTCGCCAAGATCGGCGAGCCGGGTGGGGAAAAGGTTGAAGGAATCCACGAAGGTCTTTCCCTTCCATTGGGCTTTGATGAGCCGACCGCCCACCATCGTCAGGGAAAATTCGTGGAGTCGGTCGGAAAAGAGGTTCCCGAGATCGTACTGCAAATTGTGGAAGTAGATTCGGTTGGCGTCCCGGGTCATCATCCATTCGATGAACTTTTCGGCGTCGCCCCGGTTGTGGTACTCCTCGCCATCCGAGGTGATTCCTGCACATTGGGTGAGTTGTTTCTCGAACCCGCTCCGACCCGACGACATGAGTTCGGCGGAATTGTCCTCGGTGTCACAGGCGATGAAGGGTTCCATTAGAGGGCGGAAGGTTGCAGGGTATAGGTGATGCTGGTGATCTGGACGGGTTTTTTATTCTGCCCGGGCC
>RFPR01000172.1 GCA_009928265.1 Pseudomonadota bacterium
TGTAGAGATCGCGTAGGGTGAAGCCGTCGTGGCAGGTGAGAAAATTCACCGAGGCGGTCGGCTTACGGCCCGAGGCGGCATAGAGATTGGGTGATCCGAGAATCCCTTGGACAACTTCGCCCACAAATCCCGGATCCCCCTTCAGGAAGCGACGGGCCGAGTCGCGGAAATGACCGTTCCACTCCATCCAGCGGCCGTAGGCGGGAAAGTGCCCCACCTGGTAGAGGCCGCCGGCATCCCAGGCCTCTGCAATCAGGTCGCACCCCGCAAGGATCGGATCATGAGCCAATGCCTCGAGAAGCGGCGGATTGGCCAATGGCGCTCCGGAGGGATCCCGGCCAAGAACGGAGGCAAGATCGAATCGGAACCCGTCGATGTGATACTCGGAGACCCAGTAGTGGAGGCAATCGAGCACAAAGGATCGGACGACGGGATGGTTGCAGTTGAGCGTGTTGCCACAGCCCGTGTAGTTGGCGTAGGAGCCGTCCGGATCGAGCATGTAGTAGGTCCGGTTGTCGATGCCGCGAAAGGAGATCATCGGCCCGCGTTCATCCCCCTCGGCGGTGTGGTTGAAGACCACGTCCAGGATCACGGAAATCCCTGCGACATGGAGCGCCTTCACCAAATTTTTGAACTCCGAAACCTGGTTCGAGTGATGACCGGTGGCCGCATAACCGCTCTTGGGCGCATAGAAACCGACCGTGCTGTAGCCCCAGTAGTTGCAGAGTTGGTTCCCAGTCTCCGGATTGATCCTTTTGTTCTCGTATTCGTCGAATTCGAAGATCGGCATCAACTCGATGCAATTCACCCCGATCGACTGAAGATAAGGGATCTTCTCGATGATGCCCTCGTAGGTGCCGGGATGGCGGACTCCCGAGGAAGGATGCCGAGTGAACCCCCGCACGTGCATCTCGTAGATGACGAGATTCTCCACGGGCAGTTGGATCGGCCTGTCGTGGCCCCAGTCGAAATCCTGATAAGGCATTCTGGCGCGGTGAGGATAGATCTCATCTTCCGAAGGCCTGGACAACCAGCTATCGCGTCCCCCGATCTCATGGGCAACAGGATCGAGGAGGATTTTCGTAGGGTCAAAGCGATCACCCATCTTGGGATCGTACGGCCCTTCCATCCTGAACCCGTATTCCAAGAGTTCGTAGTCGAGATCGTAAACAATCATCGTCCAGACATCCCCGATCTTGCACTCGTGCGGGAAAGGAATCTCGGCAAAGGGCTTCGGCTCACCCTTCCGGAAGAGTACCAGCGTGCACCCAGTGGCATGGCTGGAGTAGATCGAGAAGTTGACCCCTCCCGGCACATGACTCGCCCCGTAGGGAAGCGCATGCCCATAGCGCATCCGGAAGCCCTCATACTCGTGGGTATGATGAAAGGCGGCGCGAATCATGCACTGATCCTACATCAATTATCTCCCTGCCGAGGAGGGGAATCAGAGATTGGGAGTAGATTCCCCAGAACGATAGAGATCTGCAGAACTTTTTCCCGGGATCCCAATCTCTATTTTGATAGGACGGCGACCCGACTTAAAAAAGAGCGCCTCGGCATCCCTGGGCATGTAGCGAGAATTGCGGCCACGGTCGTTGTTTTCGGGAGCGGAAACTTGTACCTCCCCCCGTTTTTCACGAAAGAGGCGCAAACCCAACTTTGAGAGAATCGTTTTCATCGACGAGGTATCCACCTGCCAAAAAGGCTCTCCGATAGTTTTTCCGTAACAAGAACCGTCTCGTGACAAGTTCGTCACAGGATCCTGCAAAAAGCGACAGTCAGGCCCCCGGTGGGATTAATGGAAAATCGGGAATCAATGCCATCACGGCCTCTCCCTCATCGGTGACGGCAAGATAGGATCCCTGCGCCACCGCGGGACCGGCGACCGTGTGGTAGCTGTTGTAGGAAAAATGCTCCCCGGGCTCGAGTCGGGGAAAGCAGCCGACCACTCCGTCACCTTCGACCGCAGTAACATGACCATCCTCGCCCCGGACGACCCATTTGCGACCCTTCACGGTCACCGTGCGGTCGCTGCCGTTACAGATGGTGATGAAGTAGACGAAGGGATGAGGCTGATCCGGTGGCGCCGGTAAATCCGGTGAGTGGACGACACGGTCAATCACGGCCTCGAAACCTTCCAGGATCCTCGGTGGCCGCGGTTGCATGGCCGGATTAGGAATCAGGCCGCCGGAGTGGGAGCCACCGGCTTCTGCTTCACCGTGGAGGCAATGTAGAGATCCCGGATCTGCTTGGGGTCGACCGTCGACGGCGAGGCGGTCATGAGTTCCGATCCCCGATTATTCTTGGGGAAGGCGATCACCTCGCGGATCGACTCCTCACGCGCAATGAGCGCCACAAGACGGTCGAGTCCCAAAGCGAGTCCGCCATGGGGTGGGGCTCCATGACGGAAGGCCCGTAGGATATGACCGAACTGCTGTTCCTGCTCTTCCGTGGTGATTCCGAGCACGGAAAAGATCTCGGACTGAAGATCACCCTCATGGATCCGGATGCTACCACCGCCAATCTCGACGCCGTTGAGAACGATGTCATAGGCCTCGGCACGAATCCCGGCCAACCTCGAGGGATCCTTGAGCAATTCGCGATCCTCGGCCTTGGGACGTGTGAAGGGGTGATGAACGGCATGCCAGCGCTGTTCCTCAACGCTGTGGTGCAGGAGCGGGAAGTCGACGACCCAGAGGAAATCGAGGCGGTCGGGGTCGATCACGATCTTCTGGAGAGCCGCGACATGAAGGCGGACGCGGCCCAGGACCACGCAGGAGGTCTCCCAGTTGTCGGCGCCGAAGAGAATCAAATCCCCTTCCTCCATGCCGAGGCGCTCGGAGAGAGCGGCCTTCTCGGCATCGGTAAAGAACTTGACGATCGGCGACTTCCACTCGCCGTTCTCCACCTTGATGAAGGCGAGGCCCTTGGCCCCGGCTCCCTTGGCAAGTTCAGTGAGTTCCTCGATCTGTCCCGTGGTAATGCAGGCAAAGCCCTTCGCATTGATTGCCTTCACCACGCCACCCGCATCGAGGGCCGCGCGGAAGACCTTGAACTGGGAATCCTTGAAGATGTCGCCGACATCCTGCAGTTCCATTCCGAAGCGGGTGTCGGGCTTGTCGCTGCCGAAGCGGTTCATCGCATCGGAGTGCGTCATGCGCTTGAAGGGCACCGGGATCTCGACACCGCGCGTCTCGCGGAAGACGCGCTGGAACATCGTCTCGATGAGCTTGAAGAGATCGTCGGGCTTCACAAAAGATGCCTCGATATCGACCTGGGTGAACTCGGGCTGGCGGTCGGCACGCAGATCCTCGTCACGGAAGCAGCGGGCGATCTGGAAGTACTTGTCCACACCGCCAACCATGAGCATCTGCTTGTACTGCTGGGGGGCCTGCGGGAGGGCGTAGAAGGAACCGGGGTGCAGGCGTGAGGGGACGAGGAAGTCACGGGCTCCCTCGGGTGTGCTTTTGGAAAGGATCGGGGTCTCGACCTCCCAAAAACCTTCGGTGTCGAGCACGTCACGGATCGTCTTGGTGACGCGGTGACGCAGACGGAGATTGGACGCCATGTCGGGACGACGCAGATCAAGGAAGCGGTGGGTGAGGCGCAGATCCTCATGTCCAATGCGCTCGTCCATCGGGAATGGAGGAACCTCGGAGCGGTTGAGGACCGTCAGCGTGGACACGACCATCTCGATCCCACCGGTCGCGAGCTTTGCGTTCTCGGTTCCCTCAAGACGGGCTACGACTTTGCCGGAAACGGTAACCACATCCTCCGAACGGAGCGAGTGGGCGGCAGCGGCGGCCTCAGCGTGAAGCTCGGGGCGGAACACGATCTGGGT
>RFPR01000173.1 GCA_009928265.1 Pseudomonadota bacterium
TCCTCCAGAGGAATACGGTGCCGATCAGCACCGCCAGCAGTGGGACGGCCACGAGTACGAAGAGGGCCAGGACGCGCAGTTGGAGTTCGTCGAGGTTAAGGGTGAAGAATTCCTTGGTTTTGGGGGTGGTGCCGGTGAGTTGGGTGCGGTCGATGAGCGTGTTGACCGCGCTGGAGAAGAAGTCGATGGCGGTGCCTGCGACAAATTTGTCTTTCACGAACTCACAGTTTCCCACCACGACCATACGGGGCGCACCCAGCGAGACCCGATCGTCGTGCACTCCTCCGAGATCGGTGATCGCGGCCAGATAGACCGGGAAGAAATTATCCTTCACAGGATCGAAGGAAACCCCCTTGCCCTCGGTGTTGGCGAAATTGGAACAGCCCCGGAAGCCGTGGATGGCACGGATGAGTGGGCGCGTCACCGAAGGCTGCCCTGCCACCGGGTGATCACGTTGATCGTTGATCGCAAGCGACCGTGAGTTGCCGGCGAAGAGCACGGTCAACCCCACAAGGCGAGAGGTGATTTCCGAGCCGCGGAAGAATTCCCCGGTAACGTCTCGCAGGATGCCGGTCGCCGTGCCGAGGTTCAGCAGGCGGATCACGCGGTCATTGCGCGGCCGGATGTTTCCGGCCTCCTCCAGAAAGGCGTCGAGCGCAGGAGTCGCCGCCGTGGGATCGAGGAGCACCATGAGGTGTCCGCCGTGTTTCCAGTAATCGCGGAGGGAAGCGATCTCGTCGGGGGAAAGATCGACCTGGGCTCCGCAGAGAACCACCAGGGCGGCATCGGCGGGGATCGTGGAATCACCGGAAAGGATTAGGGGGGCGACGCGGATGTTCTGCCGCTTGAGGTTCTGTCCGATGATCTGCATCGGTGGTAGTCCCGGAAGCGGTTCGCCGTGACCTTGGAGAAAGTAGGTCTTTTTGAGAGAAGTCGGCTGAACAAGCCCGATGAGAGCAGAGGTCATGACCTGCTCTCCCCGGAAGGCGACAAGACGAGGACGCTCCCCGTATTGGGTCGGCGCGGTGTCGTATTCCCCCATTTCGGGGACGGGGATGACGGTTGCCCTGTCCCCGTATTTCAGGATCACAACATTTTCGGTGCCTTGGAATCGGTGCTCAGCCTGAAGTTCGCGGGCGCGGGAGGGATTGCGGAGCGGATCGACCATCTCGAGGGTGACCCCTTGTTTGCCGCGTGCCTGAAACTGGTATTCCCTCAGCAGTGCCAGCACGTCCCCGTAGAGTTCTGCTCCGGTGGAGGCGGAGGTCGGCGAGAAATAAACTGTGACTGAGACCGGGGAGCCAAGCATGGCAAGGGTCTGCTTGGTCTGGCTGGAAAGTTCGAAGCGATGGGAGCGGCTGAAATCATAGCGCCGGTAGTGGCTGGTCGACCAGGTGATCACCGAGGTCGCGACGAGGAGGGCTGCCATAATCTGGAGCGTCACGCGGAGCCGGATGGTGCGATGGGCCGAGGGCATGGTCAGGAGATTCCGTTCACTTCCTCCAGCGCCTGGACTGGAAGGCATGGAGGGTCAGGAAGAGGCAAAGGGCCGTCATCACGAGATACCAGACAATGGTCCGAGTATCGATGATGCCGCGGGAGAACTGGGTCATCTGCTCGATCGGGGAGATCGTGACCGAGAGGGCCTGCATGAAGGGGCCCACATGGCCCGAGAGAAAGCTCAGCAGTCCGGTCATGAAGAAAAGGGCCACGGCGGCAAAGGTCATCACTGCGGCGGTCATCTGATGGCGCGTCGTCGATGAAAAGAGACCTCCCAGCGAGAGGAAGAACATGCCGATGAGCAGCAGGAGCAGATAAGAGCCGGCATAGGCCCCTGAAGCCCCGGCAGCATCGTGGCGGGTGTAAAGCTGGAAGATCACGAAATAGAGAGCGGTCGGGGTCCAGAGCACGCAATAGAGAAAGAGGACGCCGAGGAACTTGGCCAGGACCACCTGGGAATCGCGCACCGGCGCGGTCATCAGTGTCTCCACCGTTCCGCTTCGGTATTCCTCCGCGTAGAGGCGCATCGTGAGGATCGGGAAAAGCAGCAGGAACGGGAACCAGAAGAAGACCGTGTTGAAGAACGATTCGACGACGGTGACCTCGCTCGGGCCATGGTTGAGCATGGTGACACCGGCGTAGAAATTGAATCCCGTGACCAGCAGCAGGAAAAAGAGGATGACCCACGCCATCGGTGTCTGGAAGGCCGAGGCAACCTCCCGTTTCCAGAGATGCCAGAGTGTCCTCATCGCTTTTCCTCCCCCTGGGCTTGTTCCCCCGATTTCACGAAGGAGGCAAAAATCTCCTCCAGCGAGGAGCGGTGAGATGAGAGTTCCCTCAGCGTCCACCCGTTGGCAACGACCGCTCGGAAAAGATCCTCCCTCGGATCCTGCTCCCCGGAAACAATTTCCAACTCCGTCCATCCATTATCGGTTCCCACGATTTGCACCGACCCGTCACCGATTGCGGGGCGAAGGATTGCCAGGGCTTCCGAAGCCGGTGCCTTGAGTTCGATGCGGATCGATCCTGCCAGGGGCAGTCCCGCCCGTTCGCGGAGATCGGAGGGGGTTCCGGAGGCGACGATTCGACCCTTGTCTAGGATGAGGACGCGAGAGCAGGTCATCTCCACCTCGCTCAGGATATGGCTCGAAAGCAGAATGGTATGGCGCGCTGCGAGTCCCTTGATGAGCTCTCGGACTTCACGGATCTGTCCGGGATCAAGGCCAATCGTCGGCTCGTCAAGGATGAGGATGTCGGGTTCGTTGATCAGGGCGTCGGCCAGACCCACCCTCTGGCGGTATCCCTTGGAGAGGGTGCCGATCAATTTGCGGCGGACTCCCGAGAGGCCGCAGAGTTGGAGGGCGTCCTCCACCTTTTCCGCCGTCTGGCGTGCGCTCACGCCCTTCAGGGCAGCCCGGTAAGAGAGGTATTCGGAGACCCTCATCTCGGGATAGAGAGGGACATTCTCGGGCATGTAGCCGATGCGGGAGCGGGCCTTGACCGAATCGCCGAAAACGTCGAACCCCGCCACCCGTACCTCCCCGGCGTCCGCGGGCAGGTAGCCGCAGAGGATTTTCATGGTTGTGCTCTTGCCTGCCCCGTTGGGGCCCAGAAAACCGACGACCTCCCCCTTGTCGACGGAGAAGGAAATATTCCGGATGGCCTCCGTCTGGCCATAGCGTTTAGTGAGTCCTTGGACGGAAATCATGGGGTGGAATCGGTCAAAACGCTATCTTAGGGACAGATACCCCGAAGGTGCAAGGGGAGGGGCATGCCAATGCCTGCTTGCCCGACGGCCGGTATTTGATAAGAATCTCTAATGTTTTTCGGGTGGCCGAGAGGTGCTTCCCGTAACGGAACGGCTTTTCATCCATCATGAGCACATCTTTCACGGCCCGCTGGAACGAAGCGGCACTCGACGAAAACTACGAAAAATGGCGTAAAGATCCCGCCAGCGTCTCCGCGGATTGGGGTTCCTTTTTCGAGGGTTTTGACCTCGGCTACCAGCGCTTCCAGAAGCCAAAACCCGGGGCAAATGGCACCGCGCCCGAGTCGAATCCTGCCGGGGAAAGCTCGATCCAGAGCCGAGTCGAGGCGCTTATTTACACGTACCGCACGCTCGGGCACACCGTCTCGAAGCTCAATCCCCTCAGCGAGCAGAAGCCTTACCAGCCCCTTCTCGAGCTCAAGGAATTCGGACTCTCCGATGCTGATCTCGACACGGTCGTCTCCTCCCGCTCGTTCCGGGACGGAAAGCCAATGAAGCTTCGCGAGATCATCGCGGAGTTGCGGGCGATCTACTGCGACAC
>RFPR01000174.1 GCA_009928265.1 Pseudomonadota bacterium
TTTCTGGCGTAGGGCTCCGAGTTCTTTCTCGAGCTCCTTCTGGCGCACGAGGGTGGCTTCGAGTTTCTTCTCCACCTCGGCAAGCGGTGAGCCTAGTCGTGAGGCTACGCCCTGCAGACGCTCGGCGTCGCTACGCGCAGCGGTGCGGGCCTCATGACCTGCGACGGCCTCGATGCGGCGGACTCCCGCGGCAACGGCCGCCTCACTGACAATGCGGAAGAGACCGATCTCGCCGGTGGCGCGGACATGGGTGCCGCCGCAGAGCTCCATCGAATAGCCGTCGAGTGCATGAAGCGTTCCGCCTATCTGTACGACGCGGACCGTGTCGCCGTACTTGTCGCCGAAGAACTGGAGGATGCCGGGACGGCCCTTAACCTCGGCGTAGGGCATTTCACGCCAACTCACGGAGGAATTCTCAAGGATGCGCTCGTTGACGAGCTTCTCGACGGTCAAGGCCTGCTCCGAAGTGAGGGGCGCGCTGGAGAAGTCAAAAGTCAGCTTGTCATCGCCGACAAAGGAGCCCTTCTGAGAAACGGTATCACCGAGCACCTCGCGGAGAGCCCAGTGAAGCAGGTGGGTAACCGTGTGGTGCCGCTGGATGGCGGAGCGTCTGGGGGCGTCCAAAGACAATGTGACCATGGAGCCGGGAAGCGGGGACTCTCCACCCTCTACAAAATGGAGCCAAGTCGGCCCGCTTTTCTGCGTGTCAATGATCCGCCAGAGAGATCCTCCCGAGACCAGCGAACCGGTGTCACCGACCTGTCCACCCATCTCGGCGTAGCAGACCGAGCGGTCCAGAGTGACGGCTGTGCGATCCTTGATACGGACCACTTCGAGGACAGTGGCCTCGGTTTCCGAGGATTCAAATCCCGAGAAAGCAGTCGGTGTCGTGGTCTCTAGCGATGAGACACTGATGATCTCCTTCTTCTGTGCGGCACGGGCTCGGGCCCTCTGCTGTTCCATGAGGAGATCGAAGCCAGTCTGGTCCACCGCAAGGCCACGCTCCCGTGCAAGGAGTTCGGTAAGATCGAGGGGGAATCCCTGCTCGTCGTAGAGACGGAAAGCCACCTCGCCGGAGATTCCTTTTCCGGTAGCGGCCTCGCTCTCGAAGAGAGCCAGGCCTTTATCGAGGGTCTTGTGGAAGGCCTCCTCCTCGCGCTTCAGTGTCTCGGTGATGAGATCCTGCCTGGTGCGGACTTCGGGGAAGGCATCCCCCATGACGGAGGAGAGGACAGGGGTGAGCCTGTGGAGGAAGGGTGAAGTGAATCCGAGCGTGCGACCGTAGCGGACAGCACGGCGCAGGATGCGGCGGAGCACATAGTGGCGCTCGGCGTTGCCGGGTTGAATTCCGTCTGCGATGGCGAAGCCGAGGGTGCGGAGATGGTCGGCAATAACGCGGAAGGCGATATCATCCTTCTCCTGCTCGGTGACGGGAGCCGCGGCCCCGTCGCCCGAGGGCTGCGGCAGGGTGGAGCCGTAGGTGCGGCCGCAGAGTTCGCCGATTGCCTTGAAGATGGGGCGGAAGAGGTCGGTCTCGTAGTTGGAGATCACGACATTGCCGAATTCCTGGAATCCCTTGGTGCACTGGATGACGGAGCTGACACGCTCAAAGCCCATGCCGGTGTCGACGTGGCAGGCAGGAAGGGGAACGAAGGTGCCGTCCGGGTTGGCATTGAACTGGATGAAGACGAGATTCCAGATCTCGATGCACTCCGCACTTCCCTTGTTCACTAGGGCTCCCTTGGTATCGCCGGAAGGGGTCAGGTCGATGTGGAGTTCGGAGCAGGGGCCGCAGGGGCCGGTCTCGCCCATCATCCAGAAGTTATCTTTCCGGTTGCCGGGAACGATGTGTATGGCGGGATCGAGCCCCTTCGAGCGGAACAGCTCAGACCAGAAGGCATGTGCCTCCTCGTCAAAAGAGGCGGGGTCGCCGGGTGCGGGGCTATAGACCGTGGCATAGAGACGCTCCGCAGGGAACTTCCAACGCTCAACGAGCAGTTCCCAAGCCCAGGCGATCGCCTCCTTCTTGAAGTAATCGCCAAAGGACCAGTTCCCCAGCATCTCGAAGAAGGTGTGGTGGTAAGTGTCGAGCCCGACATCCTCGAGGTCGTTATGCTTGCCGCCGGCGCGGATGCACTTCTGGGTGTCGGCTGCGCGGGCCGGGGAGTAGGGGCATGGGGTCGTGCCGAGAAAAATCGGGACGAATTGATTCATCCCTGCGTTTGTAAAGAGCAGGTTCGGGGAATCGGGCAGCAGACTCGAGGAAGGGACGATGCTGTGTTGCTTACTGCGGAAAAAATCGAGGAAGGAGGCGCGGATCTCGGCGGAGGTCATGGGGCGGGAAAGGATGAGGGATGAGGGATGAAGGATGAAGAATAAAAAGACGTAAGGAAGCCGATCCCGAGGCTGGCGCTTACTGCGCGGTCGGGGAGGCGCTGGTAGTGGGTGATGACGGCGCTAGAGGCACGGTCCATCCCATTGCTTCCTCCAAAAGTGGCATCACGCTTCCTGTTGAAAGAATCATCAGGTCATCTGATTTTCCCTCACGCAGGGCAATCGTGCCATTGGGCGAGGGATTTCCGATCGTCCATTCTGCAAGTATCATCTCCCCCGCCTTTTCCTCAGCGGAGTTCTCGGAGAGATGGGCCACGAAGCGGGCGGATACAGTCCCGGGTGTTGCCGGATCGATGCCTCGGGCTAAAAGATGGTCGGGGGTGGCCGCTTCGAAGGAAGAGGCTGTCATCCCCTGCAGTCCTGCGCACCAACCACTCACGGTTGGCCCGGGTATGATCCGATCCCCGCAGAGCCAGTCATCCGTCTGGGGTTTGCGGGAGAGCGTGGCAGTTTGACCACCACGGGTAAGGAGGATCCGGTCGACCGAATCGAGTTCCACGGGCAAGGGATGGCGCAGGCGAAGCGATGCCGGGGTGGCGGCTAACCATGGTTCGACATTGCCCAGCACGAAGATGCCGGGGCGTCCCTGCGTCCTGGCGTAGCGTGCGCCGGGGGATTCCGCGGCCGCCTTGCCAATTTCCAAACGGAAGGGATCACAGCCCTTCTCCTCCACGGTAAGGATCATCTCCGGGGTGGCCAGTCCGCAAGCGGAGGTCTCTGTTTCGGCGGGCATCCAGCGAAGAATCTTTGATCCGCACACACGGTTAATCCACTCCTCGACGGCATGTGCATCGGCACAGGCGCGCAGGGGGGAAACAAGAGTCCACTCCCGCCCTTTCCTTTGGAGGCTCAATTCCCGATAGCCTCCCTGCTGCTGGAGAGTGATCTCGGAAAGTCGATCCGGACGAGACGGCAGGGGGGAGCTGTCGCGCAGTTCATCCAGAGGTTGAAAAGCCAGCGAGGCCGTGTCCGACGAAATCAAGTAAACCGAGGGATCGGAGTCGATCTGGGCATAGAGGCGGTCAGGGGAAGCTCCTTCGGACCCGATCCGGAGGGAATGGCTTCCCCTGCCTTGAAAAACAAGGGAGCGTTTGGCCTGCTTGAGATCAAGCGATTCGAGGCTTAGGGAACCTTTCAGATCAGAGGGGCGGAGCTTGTCCAGGGGAACGATATCGGCCGCGGATCCTAGCAGTCTGTTGATCTTGGCGGGATCAGCGCGATCAAGGAGCGGTTGGGTGATCCACCAGACACCCCCGCGATTATCC
>RFPR01000175.1 GCA_009928265.1 Pseudomonadota bacterium
GTGATGGATCTACCACATTCAACCTCCCGGACCTGCGTGCATGCTTTGTCCGTGGGGCCGGATCAGATGGTGTCGCAACGTCCGGAGCCTTCGGAGCGAAGCAAGCCGATGATTTCAAGAGTCATACTCACGTCACTAACACAAACGGCTCTATTGGCTCTGGAATGGCGACCTACCCAGGGAACGGTCAGCCATCAAACTTTATTGCTGGAGCCACCGTTGGTGCCACAGGCGGCACCGAAACCCGCCCGCGCAACATAGCGATGCTCTACTGCATCAAGTTCTAAATGCGTGCATGGGAAAAAGCAAAACAATGGCAGCAAGAGCATTCCCCAATTCCTTTCGAGGAAAGAGTTGTTTGGCATCTTGCTCATGGAGTCGTTCATTCAGATCCGTGCTGCTTGGTCTTGGCCTCGTTGGTCTCCTGGGATTCTTCACTGAATGCTCCGGCCTCACCATCATCTCCTGCGAATGCTTGGTTCATCGAGCTGGCGGCGCTGTGCGAAACTCCGCTTTATCGGATCAGTCAGGTGCTTCCTTACTCTATGGAATGGATCGTATTCCGAAGAAACAATGGATTCGACCTTCATGCATGGCCATGGTCCCGCATGACGCGACTGGCAAAATCACTGCAATCTTAACTCTTAACTCTTGATATTATATGGGCGGAATGTTTGGCGGCGGCGAATCAAAGCCAGCTCCTATTGATTACTCGGCGCAAGCTCGTGCAGCAACGGATGAGGCAGCTCGGGCTTACAAGGCCCAGCTTGCAGCTCAAATTGCAGCCTATCCTCAACTAGAAAGGCTCCAGCTTGGAACCGTCTCCAAAATCAGCGGCAATCTCAACAATGCCTACACGCAACAGGCCAAAGGAGTCATCGACCAAACCCTCCAGCGTGGAGCAACATCCCTGACCGATACAGGGGATAGGATCAATGCCCTGGGTGATCTCTCTGGAGCCATTGCCCGCAACGCTCAAGGCCGTGCCATCGCAGGGGCTACCTCCATCGAGCAAAACCTCTACGACAATGCCGCTGGCGATCTAGCGCTTGGCCGCTCACTCAATGCAGAGGAGGCCCGCAATGCCTCTCAGGCAGCCCGTGGGGCCTACTCAGCTCGCGGCCTCGGCGTCGGATCAGGAGCAGCGGCGGCTGAAATTCTGAATCGTGCGGCTTATGCCGACGCCCGCTACCAGCAGCGCCTTGCCAATGCTCAGACGGCCAACCAAGTGCGTGAGCAGGGAATCATGGGCCGCCAGAATGCCGCCCTCGGAATGCTCGGCAATACGGCTAATATCTACGGCCAAGGCGGCGGGGCCTACCAGAATGCGGCCCAGCTCGGCTTCGGCGGGGCCAATGCCCTGGTGAATCTCGATCCCTATCAGCGAGCCATCGGCACCGGAGTCCAGCTCGGCAGTGGAATCCAGGGGCAATCCGGCTCGATGATCGGCAACACTTACAATCAGAACATGCAGATGGCCGGTGATGTCGCCAGCTTCAACACCAATATGCAGGCGTCGATGTATAATTCTCAGCAGAATAATAACGGGGCGCTTATCGGGTCTGGGATCGGAGCCGTGGGAGCCATCGGTGGAGCGGCAATCATCATGTGATGGGATCCATCGAGGCTACTCTTGATAAGATTCGGGTTGCCCTAAAAGGGGCAAGACGCCCTGCCTTGCTTTGGTCCGGAGGGAAGGACTCTACCGCTCTTCTTTATCTTGTCCGTCAGGTGATGCCCGAGATTGAGTGCATCCAGTGGCAGCTCCCGTGGTTGAAGCAGAAGTGGTCCTTTCATGCTGATCTAGCGCGGGATCTAGGCCTTGCGGTCCATGATTCACTGCCTCTCTCGACTTCCATTTGCCACGGCAATGACAGGCTCGATGTCATGGAGAGCTACTCTATTGGATCGCAAGCCATCGTCATTGCCAGGGGAACCGAGCCGTATGAGGAGGGGCAGCCCTATGTCTGCGGACGCGAATGGCTAGAGCGACCCAAGGCAGGCCAGGTGGAGTTTCCTTGGGACCTTCTACTCTGCGGACACAAGAGCGATGACCGCGATCCCCTTTCAGGCCCTATCCCTTTAAGCCTGGATCTCTTAGAGATCCCAGGTAGCGCCTCGATCTCTTATCCAATTCGAGACTGGACGGATGAGGATGTTTCTTCTTACCTTGTTTCCAGTGGGATCCCATGGGATAATGGCCGCTATGATCTCATTGACGGGGTGCTCAAGACCAAATCCGACAAGCATCTCAATAGCGACTATTACCATGCCTGCTTCCGATGCCTGGATCGACGAGAAGGCCCTTATGTCGCCTGCCCAAAGCGCAACGGAGCGATCATTGCCAATGTCTCGGAGGCCGCGGCTCACTACGAACCGAGCTTCGACTACTGCAATCTGAGATGTTCGACTGCCAATCATGCGGAGCCTGCTGCTCCCACAAATGGAGCTGGCCGATCCTCCGCCGCGATCGCTCCGACGCCAGCGCAATAGAACCTCATTTGATTCGATCCGATCTCCCTCTCATGAAGACCACTGATAACCGCTGCATCGCCCTCACCGGGACAGTCGGCCTCTCTGTGGGGTGCTCAATCTATGCGGATCGACCATCCGCCTGTCGATCGTTTAAGCCAGGATCACCTCTTTGCCTAGAAGCCAGAAATTTAGCCGGTCTCTAGTTATCTCCAGGACTCTAACGCCATCACCTCCAACTCCCATTACCCATGCAAGGCTACAACCCATCAGTCAATGACAACTCCGGGCAGTATATCGCCGCCGGAATAAATTCTGCCGCGAGCTCGATTGCTGGGGGAATGACCAAGAGGGGGGAGCAGGGAATGATGGACCGCAAGACCCTAGATATGAATCTTGGGAAGCTCGATCAATACCATCAGGCTGGGCTTATGGATGCCGATACCTACGGGAAATTTATTGGCATGCCTGTGAGCAGGCAGAGTGGAGCGTTGGCTGGATTTGAGGCCACCGTTGTCAATCCATGGATCAAGCAACAGCAGTATCAAGCCTATGCTGATGCAAACCAGCAGCTCAAGGGAGCCGGGGTCGGGGCTGTAAATGGCCCGCTGGACATTCAATAAAATGTCGCTCCTTTCCCTTAACGACTTTGCCAAGCAAGAGCTTGGCTACCAGCCGGGAACAAGAATCCCCGCTGCCGAGGCAGCCAAGGTTCGTGCCGCGTATCAGCACTATTTGAACAAAGGGATTGACGCAGCCGCAGCCGCATCTCGTCCGGCATTCACTCCATCTGCTACCGAGGTCGCCCTTCCTGATGGCCGCAAGGTTCAGATGATCGGCACCTCTCCTAACTCGGCCATGGTCGCCCCGGATACTGGAGCGCCTAAGTTTGAACGGATCACCACGGCTGACGGCACAGTGAAACTCATCGACACGATGACCGGCAAGGCGATCACTGCCTGGGATGAACAGACGGGAGCGCCCGTCAAAGCCCCGGTTCGCTCTGGGGAGGATGCCGTCAAGGGACAGCAAATCGACATGCTGGCAAGCGACATCGCCAAGCTGCAATCCGGAGCTGGCTTTTACTGGACTCAGGCTGGACGAGACAAGGACATCGCCGCGAAGCAG
>RFPR01000176.1 GCA_009928265.1 Pseudomonadota bacterium
AGATGTGTATAAGAGACAGCTCCGGCAGGGTGTAGCCGATCTCCTCGCGATCCAGAAGCTGGCGGATCGTGCGGTTGAGCGCCCCGGAAACGGAGTCTCTGCCCAGGGCCTGGGCAATTTCAGACTTGCCCAGGGGCCCCTGGGCCAGGGCCTGGAGCACCCTCTCGGCAAGCGACTCTGCCCCTGACTCTGCCCCTGACTCTGCCCCCCTGATGCGACTCTGCCCCTGGCCTGCAGGGGGCTGAGTTGCCAGGGGCAGAGTGACCCGAAAGCGCAAGCCGACTTCTTCAAAGACGGGCGGCGGCAACTGCTGGCTTGCGGCTTCTTCCAGGATCACGGGCACACCACTGCCCCACTGCTCGATCAGGCCGAGCTCACGGAACACCCGGCTGATCACGCGATTGCGCAGGCGGCTGATCCCACGCGGAAGATCCTCGATGCTGAGGCCGGGGATCAGGACGCCTGGGTTTTCGATCTCGATGCGGTCGTCGAAGAACGCCACGCGGATCGGGGCACCGCGCTGGGAGTAGTCGGCATGCACCAGCGCGTTGGTGAGGGCTTCCCGCAGGCTGGCCAGGGGAATGCTCCAGCGGTCAACGCGCCGCAGCTCCTGAAAATTTGCGGAACGCACCGCGTGTTTCTTGAGAAAGGCCAGGGCCTGCTCCAAGGCCTGCGGGAGTGGTGCATGAATGTCGAGTTGATCAAAGATCCCGGCCTTGGTGGTGCCCACAAAGCGGGCGCACTGCAGCCAGGCATCGGGGAACCAGCGTTCACGCTCCCGTCCGAATAGCAACACCCCGCCTGCGGTCGGCACGACTCGGCCCTGAACCGTGGTCAGCACCCGCAGGCTGTGCAGGTCCTGATCGTTCATGGAGCGAATGCCCGCAAACGCTGCCGTGATCGCCTCACGATCCAGGTCATCGACGGAGAGATCGGCGATGGGTTGCTCATCAAACGCTGCACCGCTCACACTGCGGCGCAGTTCCTCGATCAAGCTGGCGTCTGCCTGGCGGTTCGTGGACCCCAGGCGCACGAACACACCCTGCTCCGGGCCTTGTTTGATCAGGTGATGCGGGCGCTGGCCGCTGGGGAACACCTCCACCAGCAACAGGTTCAGATCCCCGTGGGCCACCAGTTCCACATTGGGCACCAGGCGTGGGGCGATGCCATCGGCGATCAGGTTGCAAAGCTGCTCTTCGGCCTGCATCGGCTCCGGCAGTCCGATCACCTCTCGCGTTCCATCAGCCACCCCGATCAACGCCAGACCACCGGCACTGTTGGCGAAGGCCACCAGCGTCTTGAGCAGGTTCTGGGGAGAGGAGAGATCACGCTTGCACTCGAAGGTTTTGCCCTCGGGGGTGGTGAGCAGCTCGGCAATGGATGTCTGCATCGCGAAGCCCTCAGTCCTCCTTTGCCGCCAGCCCTGGGATCGGTGCCAGCACGTCTTGGAGCTTGAGGTAATTCACCTTCACCCCGTCATCGAGATCGAGCTCGATGCGTTGCTGGGCCAGGGGCAACAGAGCGTCCTGCTCCCAGGCCTGGCATTCCTTGAGCACCTTGGTGATCTTCTCGGCCTCCTTGCGGGCAGCAGTGCGTTCGCGGGTAGGCAAGGAGTCGTTGAGCTGGTCGAGGCCGAGCTGGGCCAGGCGGGCTTCCAGCTTCTGCAGGTAGGGCCGGAAGTAGTTGTTGAGCACCTGGTTGAGGGTGTCCTTGGTGTAGCGGTGCAGGTAGATCAGGCAGGCGAAGCCCTTCTTGGGGCTCTGCACCATCCAGTAGATCGGCCGCTTTTTGTAGGTCTGCAGGTGATCCTTGTAGAACTCGGTGCAAAAGTATTTGCGGATGTCTTTGCCGAGGGACTCTTCTATGAAGCGCAGGTTTTCGGTGACAGTGCTTTTGGAGAACGTAACATCCAGAAACTCGCGGGTACGGGCAACGATGTCGTCTTCGAACCACTCGCCGTCGAGCACGGGGATAATGGCGTCGGCGTCGGGCTTGAATTGGACTTGACCCAAGGGCTTGCCAACTTTTTCTTCGTATGCGGCGATGTGCTCGTCCTGGCTGTTGTGCGAGTCGGCCAAGATCAGGCCGGGATGATCAAGGCTGTAGCGGCCCATCATGCAGCCAGTTGTATAGGAGAGCAGCTCCGCCATCGTGTCTCGGCGGAAGCGTTCACGCTGCTCAGCTTCACTGAGATTGTCGCCGAAGCGGTAGGCGGGATTTATGTCTAGAGTGACTTCTTGAATTGGCACATCGGGATTAAGCTCATCGACGAGACCGTAAATCTCAATATAGATTCTGTTGAGACTTTCTTCGAGACACTTCATGTTAGCGACATTCTTGGCGCTATTCTCTGACCATTTCACGTAGCTACCTTCAAGGTGTTCATTTTGCGAAAGAGAGGTAGCGAGCAAGGGGTTGGCCCGAAAGTCCCATGACTGCTCTCCATGGGACTCATCATCCTTGGAAATAGCAATACAGCTTTTGGCGATGCTAGCTAGCTCTTTACGTGTATCTAGAGATGGCTCAATGTACGGTAGATTCCCAATGTCCTCTTTCTGTGTTGACAAAGATGGGTTTAGGATGTCAAGAGCTTCTGCGACAACCCTGCTATTTAAGAATGAAAGAATCAAGGGGACTTCACTTTCTGACGGAAACATCATGGAGCCCTTATTCGAGTCAAATACAGCTCCATAGTCGCAGAGGCGAAATGTCACGCTCGCACTGGTCAGGCCGCCCCACGTGATACCAGTCCGAAAATAGTGATCTTCATTTGCTGCACGCCACGGCAGACGGGACCCTTTGGGGTAAGGCTGATTCTTTATGTCGAATCCATTGTTGCCCCAATTTATAACTAGCCAGCGATTGCCGAACCACTTCCGATACCCTCCCCCTTTGTTATATGGAAACCACTTAGACTCTGAGCTTAGAGCAGACAAGCCAATACCTAGGCTTCTACTGTTTACCTCATGCCAGCACCTAAGAAACTTTTCGTTGTCACCAGTCTCAACACCCCGAAGAGCAGCCGCAATGTCAGCAAGTCGCTTTCCCGCACGAAAAGCACGACGGAATTGCGCAGATGCCCAATATGCGATAGGGCTGCCAGGTATCTCAGCAATATCTTCTAAAGCAACTTCGTAATCGGCTGAACGGTCTCGCGAAAGGAATAACCCTTGCTTATTTGCCGATTGCGGCGCGCTATTAAGGTTAACAAACTTTCCTTTTGCATTAGGAACATGCCTGTTAAGAATCGAGAACGCGACTGCCTGGGCGACCTTGGAATTCATCGACGGAAAGCTATTATAGCCAATATGAACGAGGGTGGCAATTAGCTTCGTGCTAACGACTTGACGCCTAAACTCTTCAAATGAGGACAGGAACATCCAGTTCTGCATTGTTACCATGCTCACATATCCACCCGCTTTGGCGAGGATAAAACCTCGATCAATGAAGCAAGAGAATACTTGATTACCCATAAGCCTCCGCGACCCTTAGATCTCGCTCGGTGCAAGGCATACAGCAGCAGACCGCATTGGCAATCCGCTCGGTCATCGCTGCC
>RFPR01000177.1 GCA_009928265.1 Pseudomonadota bacterium
AGCAGCTCCAGTCCAATCCCTGGGAGCGCATCGACGAGCGCTTCCCCATCGGCCAGAAGGTCCGCGGAAAGGTCACCAACCTCATGCCCTACGGCGCCTTCGTGCAGCTCGAGGAGGGGATCGAGGGACTCATCCACGTCTCCGAACTCAGCTGGACCAAGCGCGTCAGCCGTCCCTCCGACGTGCTCACGCTCGGCCAGGAGGTCGAGGCCGTGGTGCTCGGCGTTAACAAGGAGGATCAGAAGATCTCCCTCGGTGTGCGCCAGCTCGAGCCAAATCCTTGGGACGAGATCGAGCAGCGTTACATGATCGGCAAGCAGGTCCGCGGACAGGTCCGCAACATGACCGCCTACGGCGCCTTCGTGGAGCTGGAGGAGGGCATCGACGGCATGGTGCACGTCTCCGACCTAAGCTGGACCAAGAAGGTCAACCACCCGAGCGAAGTCCTCAAGAAGGGCGACGAGGTGGATGCTGTCGTCATCGACATCGACAAGGCCAACCAGCGCATCAGCCTGGGCATGAAACAGCTCGAGACCGATCCCTGGAAGGAGATCGAGTCCAAATTCAAGGTCGGCGACCTCGTCAAGGGAACCGTCTCCAAGATTGCCAACTTCGGCGCCTTCGTGGAGCTCCCCGGCGACATCGACGGACTCGTCCACATCTCGCAGATCAGCGAGGACCGTGTCGAGAAGGTCAAGGACGTCCTCAAGCCCGGCCAGGAGGTCGAGGCCCGCGTCATTAAGATCGACAAGACCGAGCGCCGTCTCGGCCTCTCCATCAAGGCGACCAACTACAGCGAGGAAGCACTCCGCAAGGAGAGCGAGTCACTGGAGAGCGTCAAGAGCGGCGAGGACATGGTCAGCTTCGGTGCAGCTCTCTCGGCTGCCGAGGAGGAGTATCGTCCCGGTCAGGGCAAAAAATAAGCCGTCACCGTAATCCCTTCACTTCTCACCAGCCATGTCACAGCACGAAATCACCGCATACCTCAAGACCACCTGCGGGTGGAGCAACGGGGTCCGCGCGGTTCTTGCCAAATACTCCCTCCCCTACACGGAGAAGGACATCATCAGGAACCCTGCCTTCCGCTTCGAAATGGAGCAGAAGAGCGGCCAACCCCTCTCCCCATGCGTGGAGATCAACGGGGTCATGCTGCCCGACATCAGCGGTGAGGAAGTAGAGGCCTATATGCTCGAGAAAGGGATCGTCACGGCGAACGACGTCAAGACCGACGTTCCGCTCAACGCTCCCTGCACCGACGCCCAGCACGCCGCCATGGCTGCGGGGATCAAGATGAACCTCTGAGGTTCCTACAACTCAACAAGAAGGCCGCATCCGAAAAGGGTGCGGCCTTTTTTGTTCATGGGAGAGTTTCTGATTTTTATCCCGCAGAGACGCGGAGGCGCAGAGGAAATGAGTTAATGCTCAAGAGGGTGCCATAAGAGCCCAATCATTCTTGGCGCAGCAGGATTGGATGGATAGCTAGGCGAGCAAGCGAAGCTGTAGCATATTGCTTCGCCGTCTCCCGACGGCCGCACCCCTTCGGGGCTGTGCTAAAGCACAGGCTACTCCTTGCTTCCCAGCACTCGGCGTTGCGAGCGCAGACCAACGACGCTAGCCGCCAATCCCGCAAGCCTCCACCGCCTGCTTTGGCTCTACCCAGCGAGCCAGCCAAATACAAAGCTCATAAAGGACAACCATCGGTCCTCCCATCAGGAGATAGGTGACCAAATCCGGTGAAGGAGTCACAAACGCCGCCACGGTAAAGATCACGATGATTGCGGCGCTACGGGTCTTCCGGAGTTTTTCGGCGGTGAGTACACCCAGCTTGACCAAGGCGAGAACCACCATCGGCATCTCAAAGGCCACGCCGAATGCGATCAGGAACTGGGTCGTGAACGAGTAATATTCGCGGACGGTCCACGTCGGCGTCCAGTGCATCGACTTGGCATCCTTGAAGAAGAAATCAAGTGTTCCGGGCAAGACCACGAAGTAGGCAAACAGCACGCCCGCGAGAAAAAGAAAAAGGCCGAAAACAGACACTGGCAGCAGGATCCGGCGCTCCGTCGGTTTGAGAGCCGGAAACAGAAACTGGGCGAGTAGAAAGATCAGGATCGGAAAAGAGAGAATCAGTCCCGCATAGAAGGAAAGCTCGAGAGAGATGGTCATCGAGTCAGCCACACCGAGCGATTGCAGGGAGGCGGCCCTGCCGGGATCGACGGCCACCAGCGGCCTTTGGACGACGGTCGCGAGGATCCCCCTGAAGAAAAATGAACCGGTCATGGCGACAACGAGTACCGCCGCCATACGGATCAACATCACCCGGAGATCGACAAGGTGATCGAGAAACGGCTTGGCGTCATCACCCGACTCGCGGAAAGAGAATACCGACTTCAGATCCATAATGACTTGTGCAAGAAGGGGCCTGGATTGGGATCAGGCGAGCGCCTTCTTCCAATGGGACAGTCGCTCCGCAACACGTTCGGGAGACGGGGCACCCAAGGCTCCCCTCGCCTTCATCGAGCGGACGGGGTCAAAGAGGGATGACCATGTTGGAAGCAACTCGGGGCAAAGCTCCCGGATCAGCTCTTCGGGAAGCCTATCGAGCGGCACACCTGTCTTGGCGGACTCCGAGGCAAGCTTGCCGACGATGTCGTGGGCTTTACGGAACGGTACTTGATGCCGGACGAGTTCGTCAGCAAGATCGGTCGCCAACAAAGCTGGGTCCGTGGCCGCACGGGTGACGGCCTCTCTATTGATTTGGAGTGCCTCCATCATCTCGGAGGTGACTGCCAGCGCCATTCGAGCCGTATCGACGGAATCAAAGACAGCCTCCTTATCCTCCTGGAGATCGCGGTTATAGGTCATCGGAAGCCCCTTGAGAACGGTCAGGAGGCGGAAAAGGTTACCATAAAGGCGTCCGGTCTTGCCGCGGGTAAGCTCTGCGATGTCTGGATTCTTCTTTTGAGGCATCAGGCTGGAGCCAGTGGCATGGCGGTCACTCAGCTTGGCAAATCCAAACTCGGTGGTGGTCCAGAGCACCACATCCTCGGAGAGACGGGAAAGATGCATTCCAAAAATTGCTAAGGCAGAAAGCAACTCGAGGGCGAAGTCACGGTCGCTGACACCGTCGAGACTGTTCTGGGTGACCCTTGCAAAACCGAGTTCACGGGCCATCGCTTCCCGATCGAGCACCAAGGTCGATCCGGCCAGGGCGCCGGAGCCGAGGGGCAGCTCATCCATCCGTTCCAAAGTGTCGGCCATACGGCCGTGATCACGCTCGAGCATCTCGACGTAGGCCAGCAGGTGATGGGCGACGGGTACGGGCTGTCCGCGCTGGAGATGAGTGTACCCGGGCATCAGCACCGATTCATTGGCCTCAGCCAATCCGACAAGGGCGCGCTGAAGGACACGGATCCCCTCCTCGATGAGTGCTGTTTCTTCCTTCAGATAGAGACGGAAATCGGTCGCGACCTGGTCGTTGCGGCTGCGCGCAGTATGGAGCTTCGCCCCTGCATCACCGATGCGGCGGGTCAGCTCCT
>RFPR01000178.1 GCA_009928265.1 Pseudomonadota bacterium
TCGCTTCGCTCACTGAGGCGCGCGCCATCGTTGCCCGGTCCTTTCCCCAGAACAGTTACGAGCCGCAGGAACCTTCCGTCTGGGAGGCTGCCTACGAGCGGTTCCACAAGCTCCCCTGAACCTTTCAGTCCATCAACCCAACAGTCCAACAGACCAAGCACCCACAAATATGCCACATACACCGCTCCCCAACCTCTGGGACGACGCCAAGGCCTCCAGGCTCGATGCCGTTGACCAGCTCGTCTACCGCTCCAACCTCCTCGGCTCCGACCAGCGCATCACCAACACCGGTGGTGGCAACACCTCCTCCAAGATCATGGAGAAGGATCCCCTCACCGGTGAGATGGTCGAGGTTCTCTGGGTGAAGGGTTCCGGGGGTGATCTCCGCACTTCCAAGCGCGAGAACTTCTCCTCCCTTTATCAGGAGAAGCTCATCGGTCTCCAAAAGAGCTACGGCGCCCGCGCCGACAAGGGGCTCAAGTCACAGGCCGAGGACGACATGGTCGGCGCCTACGCTCACACGACCTTCAACCTTAATCCCCGCCCCTCCTCGATCGACACGCCGCTTCACAGCTTCCTGACCGGAAAGTGCGTCGACCACATGCACCCGAACGCCGTCATCGCCGTCGCGGCGAGCAAGCGTTGCCAGGAATTGACGAAGGAGATCTTCGGCGGAGAGATGGAGTACGTTCCCTGGATGCGCCCCGGCTTCGAGCTCGGCCTCGCCATGCAGGAGATCGAGCGCAAGAACCCCGCGATCAAGGCGATCATGATGGGCCAGCACGGCTTCATCTCCTGGGATGACGACGCCAAGACCTGCTACACCAAGACCCTCGCCTTCATCGATAAGGCCGCGGCCTTCATCGAGGCCAAGTACGAGGCCAAGGGTGGTGACGCCGCCGCCTTCGGTGGTGCGAAGTACCAGTCCCTCGACGAGGCCGCCCGCAACAGCACCCTCGCCGCGATCCTTCCCTGGCTCCGCGGCCAGGTCAGCCAGCAGAAGCGCTTCGTCGGCACGGTCCAGTCCGACGAGAAGATCCTCCGCTTCGTGAACTCCAAGGATGCCGCCCGCCTCGCGGAGCTCGGCACCTCCTGCCCCGACCACTTCCTCCGCACCAAGATCAAGCCCCTCTTCGTCGACTGGAATCCCCAGGCCGAGGATGTCGCTGCGCTCAAGGAGAAGCTCTCTAAGGGCCTCGACGCCTACCGCGCCGACTACGCCGCCTACTACGACCGCTGCAAGCACGCGAACTCCCCCGCGATGCGCGACCCGAACCCGACCGTCGTCCTGATCCCCGGACTGGGCATGATCGCGTGGGGCAAGGACAAGAGCGAAAGTCGCGTCACCGCCGAGTTCTACAACTGTGCCGTCGAGGTGATGCGCGGTGCCGAGGCGATCGACGAATACATCTCCCTGCCCCAGCAGGAGGCCTTTGACATCGAGTACTGGCTCCTCGAGGAGGCCAAGCTCCAGCGCATGCCCGCCGAGAAGGAACTCGCCCGCCAGATTCACATCGTGATCGGTGCAGGATCGGGCATCGGCAAGGAGACCGCACACCGCCTCGTGAAGGAAGGCGCCCACATCGTCTGTGTCGACCTGAACCAGGCCGCCGCCGAGGCGACCGCCAAGGAGATCACCGACAAGTACGGCATCGGCATCGGTGTCGCGGGCACCGGAGTCAGCGGCTGCGGCCCGGCCATCGGATTCGGCGGCAACATCACCGATCGTGCCAGCATCCGCGCGATGCTCGACCAGGTCGCCCTCGCCTACGGCGGATTCGACGCCATCGAGGTCACCGCGGGCATCTTCGTCCCGAGCGACACGACCGGCCACATCCCCGATGACAAGTGGGCCCTCACCTTCAACATCAACGTCACCGGCAGCTACCTCGTCGCCGACGAGGCGGCCAGGACCTTCAGGGAACAGGGGCTCCGCGGAGCCATGGTGCTCACCACCAGCGCCAACGCCGCCGTCGCCAAGAAGGGCAGCCTTGCCTACGACACCTCGAAGGCCGCCGCCAACCACCTCGTGCGCGAACTGGCCATGGAGCTTGCCCCGCTTGTCCGCGTGAACGGCGTCGCCCCGGCGACCGTCGTCCAGGGGAGCGCGATGTTCCCTCGCGACCGGGTCATCGGCTCGCTGGCCAAGTACAACATCCCCTACACCGACGACGAGGCGACCGAGTCGCTCGTGAGCAAGCTGGCGCAGTTCTACGCCGACCGCACCCTCACGAAGGCCCCGATCACCCCGGCCGACCAGGCGGAGGCCTACTTCCTCCTCGTCAGCCAGCGCCTCAGCAAGACCACCGGCCAGATCATCACGGTCGACGGCGGCCTCCACGAGGCCTTCCTCAGGTAGGGGAAAGGCAAAAGGCAAAAGGGAAAATGAAGAATGAAAAATGAGGCGATCTTTTCGTTTAAGAGTATCTTTCCCGAAGGGGTTTCCCTTTTTCATTCTTCCTTTCCCCACCTCCTTTCACTGATCAGTTGAAAACCTGACTGCCATCCGCAGCCCTTTTTCATTCTTCATTCATCATTCTGCATTCGCCCGATGCGCATCTCCCTCTTCGTTCCCTGCTTCGTCGACCAGCTTTACCCGAATGTGGCCTGGTCGGTGGTGCGCGTGCTCGAGGGGTTGGGCCACGAGGTCCTCTTTCCCGAGGGTCAGAGCTGCTGCGGTCAGCCCCCCTTCAACTCAGGCTACTGGGACGAAGCCCGCTCGGCGGCCCGCGTCACGATGAAGGCCTTCCGCGATGCCGAGGTCGTTGTGGGACCCTCCGGCTCGTGCGTCACGATGATCAAGGTCTTCTACCCCGATCTCTTCAAGGGGGAGCCCGATGAGCTCGAGGCACGGGAACTGGCCGCCAAGACCCACGAGTTCTCGAGTTTCCTCGTGAATGTGCTCGGCGTCACCGATGTCGGGGCGAAGTTCGACGGCAAGGTCACCTTCCACGACGGATGCCACGGCCTTCGCGAGCTCGGCATCAAGGGCGAACCCCGCGCCCTGCTGGCCAACGTGAAGGGGCTGGAGTTGGTCGAGATGAGCGAGGCCGAGACCTGCTGCGGCTTCGGCGGAACCTTTGCCGTGAAGTATGCCCCGATCTCGACCGCCATGGACGAGGTGAAGTGCGCCTCCATCCTCCAGACCGGTGCCGACACCGTGGTTTCGAACGACTCCAGCTGTCTCATGCAGATCCGCGGCATGCTGGAGAAGGAGAAAAGCGGCATCCGCAGCCTCCACCTCGCCGAAATATTGGCCTCCCGTTAACCCATGAAAACTTTCCCTGAAAGGACTGCATGGTCTCCCGCAGAGCAGAGAGCGCAGAGGAGGGATCAGGATATTTCAGTGAAGGTCGGTGTCAGCCAATCCTCCCAGACCAGCTCCAATGGGATCATCTTGGACTATCTTTTCCCTTCATTCTTTTCTCCGCGCCTCTGCGCCTCCGCGCGAGAATTTCTCCGCTTTCATCT
>RFPR01000179.1 GCA_009928265.1 Pseudomonadota bacterium
GCCCAGGTGCTCAACATCGACAAAACCATCAAACTCCCGATCGCCGTCGAGGCCGCCAAAAAAGATGACTCCCGCTCTGAGGCCATAGTAAATGTCAGATGGGATCCCTCCGCAAACCGGAGCGTCTTCAATTTTCAGGACCGCATTTACGATAAAGGGGCGGATCTTGTGGAACCCTTTAAGGCCGCCAAAGCTTACGGGGAAAAAGTGGCCGCTTCGAAGCCAGGCCAGAATCCCGAATTCCGGATCGTCATCCGCGGAGACCGCGATGTCCCCGCCCTGTTCGTTTCCCAAGCGATGAATGCCGCCGCTGAGGCCGGCATCTCCGACATCTCTTTCTCCGCGGTCAACCACGACTGATCCAGCTGCATGAAATCATTTGTTACCGAGGATGACGGAACGATGGGGTTTCAGATCGCTCCGATGGTCGATGTCGTGTTCGTAATCATGCTCTTTTTCATGGTCATGGCCGGGGCCGTGAAGGTGGAGAACGAGCTTTCGACGAGACTTCCTGGATCCGCGGAATCCTCTTCTGCCACCGAGTTCAATGACGAGACCATCATCTCGATCTCCGACGAGGGGGAGGTCTCGCTTAATGACGAACCGTTCGATACCCCGGAAAGCGCCGACCTCCCGCAACTGCGCGCCACGCTGATGCGCCTAAAGGAGAACGCAGACAACGCACACCAACCGGCCATCGTAACGATCGTGAGCGATGCCCATGCGAAATACAGCCGTACGATCGATGTGCTCAATGCACTGGCGGCAGCCAAAATCACCAACGTGACGTTCAACGTAGAAGATGAGTGAACACGATACACAGGCTGGTTTGCATCCGCCGCACACCGATCACGGGGCGCACACCGCCCCTGAGGAACCGCATCCCCTCAGGAAGAACCTCTGGCAGCGATGGATGGCCTGGAGTGGAAGTTTTCTGGTCCTGAGCATCCTGGCTCACGTGATCCTGCTGGGAGGCGCCACTGTGCTGGTGGTGCAGGTTGTTCAGGGGCGTAAGGAGAAGATGAAATTTACCGCGCCGCCTCCCAGCGCGGCGGGATCTGCCGAACACAAGGTCAAGCCATCCAAAAAAACAGCCGCTGCCGCACCCGCTGTCTCCAAGAGGATTACCTCCACGGCGGCCAATGCCTCCATCGCCCTTCCAGCCATGGATATGAGTTCCTCGGCAGGGCCCGATGTCATGGCCTCTGTCATGAGCGGACTGGGCTCCGCAGGACTGGGCAGCGGGGCTGGAGGAGCAGGTGCGGGAGGCATGGCCTCGATGCCATTGACCGGCCTCACCGCCTTCGGATTCAAGGGATCGGGCGGAGGGGGACTGAGGGGACATTTTTATGACCTCAAACAGACCTCCGACAGGAAGCCCACCGAGATAACGACCGAGGCTTCCTTCCGCGACCCCTCAACCGGAAAATATGCTGCAGGGACGCAGGCCCATCTCAAACTCATGGATGAGTTCTTCAGTCAGAATTGGGATGAGAAAATCCTCCAGCGATTTTATCAGGCAAAAGACACGATGGTCACCTATCAGGTCTTCATTCCCAAAATATCGGCAGCCAAGGCTCCCGAAGCTTTTGGAGTGGAGAAGGAAGTCAAACCCGCCCATTGGGTTGTTCATTACAAGGGGGTGGTAACGGCCCCGAAAGACGGTTCCTACAGATTTCTCGGAGTTGCGGATGATACGCTTGCCGTAAGATTCGACGGACAAAACGTTCTGCTAGCCAGCGTGCTGAAGTTAGATTCATCGACTCAGTTTGCGGACAAAAACATGCCGAGCATCAAAGACCTTGGCGGTCTTTCCGCAGGCAAATGGTTTCAAGTCCAGCGCGGTAAATCCTATCCCATTGAAGTTCTTATCAGCGAGGTTCCCGGCGGACGCTTTCAAGCGTGTTTAATGATAGAGGAACGGCAATCGGAAAAACCTTATCCGAAAAGAAGCCTCGGGAGTTATGCCGGTTACACCGCCTATCCCGTTTTCCAGACCAAGAAAGGCATTCCGATCCCTCCCTACGAACAACCGAACATAAAACCCCCTCCGAATGCTAAACCGGACTGGAAACCATATGAAAATGCTCCCGAGGTGGCTCCGGACCCCGTCGTCTTTCCTGGAAAATAACATCAAGAAATGCGTGTTTAGCCGCTCATATCGGCCCATGGATAATTTTCCCAGACGTACTAGAACTGTTCCTCCAGACGATTTCCTTCATAAATCATTCGACAAAGACCGCGCTAATACAACGTGAGCACAGGATCAACTGGAACTCGTTCCAGTCGAATTCAGGATCGTTCTAACAACCATTGCCAAGCCTGCAACAACTCTTAAAATCCATCCGACGCGAACCATCGACACAGCTAAGAATGGGTGGTGTAGCAGGTTCCGCAGGAATAACAAAACAGGTTCTTGGGAAACACCTGACTCTCACGCAATATCCTACATGGAAATATGCTTTGCTGCATGTAAATCCATATTATTTGCAAACAGACTCATCTTTATTCGACGCTCTGTTAGACAGATACCCATTTGAGTTAATTTCCCAACCTTGACCTAGACTGGCCTCACCCTATTTACTTAATGACGTTAACAATCTTATGAACTCTTTGAACCAAGAGACAGGCCAATCCATTACCCCGGCTGCTCCCGAGGTCATTGCCCTGCATGAGGAACCGACCCCGCCCAAGCGTCCGCTTCTCGTCCTGATCCTCTCGATTGTCGCGATGATCCTGCTGATTGCCGGGATCGCCGGATTTAAGGCCCTGCAGATCTCCAAGGCGATCGCCATGGGCAAGGCCTTCCGGATGCCGCCCGACGCCGTCACCTCCCTGGTGGTGAAAGAGTCGGAAACGGCCCCTTCCCTGGAGGCTGTAGGCTCCCTCGCCTCCCCTCAGGGTGTCATGCTCGGGGCGGATCTGCCGGGAACTGTTTCGGAAATCCTCTTTGAGTCCGGCTCCCATGCAACCAACGGCCAGATCCTCGTTCGCCAGGACACGCGTCAGGAGGAGGCCCAGCTACGGACAGCGAAAGCCAAACTCGACCTCGCCCGACTGAACCTTGACCGTTCCCGTGATCTGCGGGCAAAAAACGTCATTGCGGAGTACGCTTGGGAAGAGGCCAGGACCCAGTTCCAGTCTGCGCAGGCCAACGTCGACGAAACCCAAGCCATGATCGATCGGAAGACGATCCGGGCACCCTTCACGGGAGATCTGGGCATCCGGCAGGTCAACACCGGCCAATACCTCAAGAGCGGCGACCCAATCGTGCAACTTGAGTCCTTGGATCCGATTTACGTGAACTTCGCCCTGCCCCAGCAGAACCTCGCAAAACTCGCCGTGGGTCAGCAACTCATGGTCAAGGCCGATGGCATTCCCGAAAAGCCCTTTCCCGGCACGATCA
>RFPR01000180.1 GCA_009928265.1 Pseudomonadota bacterium
ATTTTTGGGATGACGATTTTTCGATGCTTGAATTTGTTTCAAGGCTTGAGCGCTTGCGCATGACGTGCCAGGGCGGACCGAGCGGACCGGTTGGAACCATGGTGAAAGCGGTCGGAAACCACGCTTACGGGAAAACTGTCGAGCAAGTTGAGCCGGTCGAACTCGTGCTTGCAAACGATTGCCCTGTGGGGTTTATGCCTTATCAATCGGGCGACGATGAGGACGACCACGATCTGCTTGCCCACATTTGGTTTCGCGGGACCGATCGGATCGACCGCGATTACCATCAACCGCAGCTTGGCGCATTTATCACCGGGCACGTGCGCATGGTGGTGCGCAGGGCGGCGCTCCTCGATCCCGACGCTTGGCTTTATGCCGACACGGATTGCGTGGTGTTTTCGCGTGATGTATCCGATCGCCTGGACATTGACCCAGGTCGATACGGCGCTTGGAAACTCGAAGAAAACGGCGCAAATTATCGCATCATTGCAAAAAAGGTTTATCAAGCCGTGGACGATTCTAAGCGCAGCGCCAAGGGCTTGAACGTCCGCAAACTCACCCCGGAGGATTTCAAACAATGGTTCGATGGACACCCCCCAAAACAATTGCAGACACAAAGGCAAAACTTTTTGAAATGTATGGCAGGCATGGACATGTATCTGAGTCGGGAGCGAAGCGGAACAGCCGTTCAATGATCGGTTACCGATGGGCCATTCGCGGCAGTTGGGAGGATGACGCGTTCACAGGGTGGCTTATCAATCCTGAGCGCGGGACTTTTTCGATCAGTTCAAGACACGATTCAGACGCTTATATTTTCGCGACAAAAACCGAGGCAGAAAAATGCGCCGAAAAGTTGCGCTATCTGTTGCGAAAAGACGATTGCAAAATTGAAGTGAAACCGTTACGCTAGCGGTGCTGCAATTTCGCAGCGCAACTTGCAAGGAACCTAGCCATGGAATTGCTTAGAAAAATCACGATCTCAACATGCGGATTTGACAAGACCGCTATCAATGCAGCTATTGCACAAAATGGCGGCGTTGAAACTGACCTGTTGAAAATTGCGGGTGTAACAACCAAAGCCACGCCGGGACAAACCGACAAAGGGGAATTTGTCAAATTGATGGGCGAATTTCGCGCAATCAACTTAGTATCCGGCGAGCTTTTCAATTCTGCCGCGTGCATCCTGCCGAATTTTGTCAGCGATGCGATTGCAGCCGCGCTTGAGCAATCAAACGAAGTCGAATTTGCTTTGATGATTTCGGCAAAGCCTAACGCCAAGAGCGTGACGGGTTACGAGTTCGGCGTCACCCCCTTAGTCGAAGCCAAAGCCTCAGACAAACTCGCGGGCTTGCTTGAGTCGTCCGGCATGGTGCAAACGCTCGCGCAAAAAGGCCGCGTAAATGACTTGCGCCGATTGTGTTTATTTCGGCTTGAACCCTCGCGACGCGGGGGTTTTTGTTTGCCGACGTTACCCCCCGCGCTCGCAAGGTATTGCTTTGCCTGCGCCCGGAGGGGTTCACATTCAAATTTTAGCCCTTTGGCCTAGCGTAACGCGTGAGGACCACTGCGGCGAATGGGAAGCCGCGCCCAAGGTTATCTCGAAAAATCACTAAGATCGTTTCAAGATCAGTTAAGATCGGGCCGGGGAAAATTCCCGGCTTTTTTATTTTTAGGAGTGCAAAAATGGCCCGACCCTTGCGAAAAATTGCTGACCCGTGGACCGTGATCTCGACCGATTCCGAATCGGAGCGGGCGATTTGGGAACATGCGCAGACCGGCGAACGCCGCATCATCCCGGTCGGCTTTCATCCCAACGATGCCGGGTTGCAACAGCCTGCCGTTGCGCTACCCGTGGATGAGGATTTTGAGGAAACCGCGACCGACCGCATCGCCGTGCTACTGCAAGCCGCCCAATCCGATGCGCGGGCCGAAGTGAAGGTGTATCGAATCTCGCAGGGCAAACTGCAATATTGCCGAGGCTACGATCCGGCAGAATTTGAGGAAGGCAACCTTGACATGCTGCGCGAGCGCTACGGGCCGGGTGAATATGAAATCAGACTTTACGCAACCGACCCGGCAACCAATAAATTTGTGATCCGCAATAAAGCCCGCGTGGATATTGCAGCCGAACAGCCGCGCCTGGGAGCCGTCGAGCCGCAATCGGGCCTTGGGCAAGTGCTCACAACGATTGCGGAGGGGCAGCGGGCAATGCTTGAGGCTTTGACGCGTCAAGCCCCGCAGCGGGACGCAGCGGAGGAAATGACCAAGATGCTTGGCATGATGAAGCTCATGCGCGAGGCAATGGGCATGGATGCAGCCCCGGCGCAGCGCTCAACGATCGGGGAAATTGTGACCGCCATCAAGGAGCTTAAGGGCGCAGCCCGTGAGATCATCCCGGATGAGCGCGATGAGGATGCCGATCCGCTTGCCATGGCGGGCAAAATTATCTCCATGGTGCAAGCAACGCAAGCGCAGCCGCAACCGCAGGCCATGCCCGTAGTCTCATTACCTGAGACTTTGCAAGCGGAGCCGCAGCCGCAACCTAACCCAACGCCCGAAATGCCAGCTTTTGAAAACCCGGAGGATGAATTGAATTTTTTAACAATGCTGACGCTCAAAGCGCATTTGAAAAGTCTAGTGGCTTATGCTGTGAAAAATGCGCCGATTGAAAAAGCCGCGCAATATGTTTTTGACCGCTTGCCCGATGATTTGCTTGAGATTATGGAATCGGACGAGTGGTTTACGTTGCTTGCTCAAGTTGCCCCTGAGACGAAGGATCACAAAGAGTATCTCGAAAAAGTGCGAGCGGCAGCGCTGAAGCTATTTGAGGCAGAGTCACAACAAGACGATTAAATTGACTTGACAATACGGGCGCGGGTATGCTCTTGCGCCCATGGTCCCTGTGACCGCCCATTTGGTCCCGCTTGCTAATGGCGCAAGCGGCATTTTTCAAACGATTGCAACCATGCGGGCGATGGTGAACGATTACAAAACCGACCCGGACATGCGAGCCGCAGCGGTCGGCGTGGTGTTTCAATTTCCCGCTCAAGATGATCTAGCCGAGGCTTGCGCTTTATTTGAGTATGTGCGCGATTGCATCCGCTACGTCAACCCCCGACAAAACCCTTGCCTTGCAAGTGGGCGATTGCGACGATCAAACCGTGTTACTGGCGACCATGCTTGAAGCCGTCGGTTACCCGACCCGCTTTGTGGTGGCGGGCTATAACGAACCTGGAATTTTTGAGCATGTTTACATGCAAGCGCTTGTTAATGATGAATGGTTGAGCATGGACCCGACCGAGCTTGAAGTGTTGGGGTGGTCGCCGCCGGATCCCGTCGCGTTTTGGATTGAGCCGGTTTGAATGGCAACCCCGGCGCTTTTGGTCCCGGATACTGTTGCGGGAAA
>RFPR01000019.1 GCA_009928265.1 Pseudomonadota bacterium
CCCTCGACCTCTTTCTTGCGCATCGGGATCGGCTTGTCCTTGGTGCCGGCGAATCCGATGACACCCGTGGTGTCCTTGATGAAGTACCAGGTCTTGTCGATGAGGTTGTTCTCCTCGTCGAGCAGGTGCATGTTGACGATGAGGTAACCGGGGAAAAACTTGCGGGTGGTCTCGGTCTTCTTGCCGCGCTTGATCTCCTGAACCCGCTCGGTAGGGATCAGCACCTCGAAGACATGGTCTCCGAGTTCCTCGCGCTTGATGCGCTTGACGATGTCGTCATGGACTTTTTGCTCCTGTCCGGAAAGGACGTGAACGACGAACCATTGATCTTTGGGAGCGAGTGCCATGACAGGTAAAAAAGGGGAGATAAGGAGTGTCAGGGTTGGGTAAGGAACCCGACCACGTTGACGGTGATGAAATCGAAGAAGGAGATGTAACCGCCGATGAGGAGCATGGCGATGATGACGACCAAGGTGGAATCCCAGAGTTCCTTGTACTTGCGGAACCCGCGTTCGCTGTCGTCCCACGGCCACTGCACCTTCGACAGTTCCGCGCGGACCTCATGGATGTAGGTGCCGATCTTCATGGAAAATTGTACGGAATGACGAAGGGTTGCAGTGACGGAGCAGGCCAGGAGGGACTCGAACCCCCAACAAACGGTTTTGGAGACCGCTACTCTACCAATTGAGCTACTGGCCTAGTTCCGGGATGTGTTTATTCGATGATCTCGGAAACACGACCCGCACCGACGGTGCGTCCACCCTCACGGATGGCGAAGCGGATGGTCTTCTCCATGGCGATCGGGGTGATGAGTTCGACCGTGATCGCGACGTTGTCACCAGGCATGACCATTTCGACGCCCTCGGGGAGGGTGACGGTGCCGGTCACGTCGGTCGTGCGGAAGTAGAATTGGGGACGATAGTTCGCGAAGAACGGCGTGTGACGGCCGCCTTCCTCCTTGCTGAGGACGTAGACCTCAGCCTTGAACTTCTTGTGGGGCTTGATCGAACCGGGCTTGGCGATGACCTGACCGCGCTCGATGTCGTCCTTCTTGATACCGCGGAGCAGGATTCCGACGTTGTCGCCGGCCTCGGCGGTGTCGAGGAGCTTACGGAACATTTCGATGTCGGTGACGGTGGTCTTCTGCGTGTCGCGCAGACCCACGATCTCGACTTCCTCGCCCTTCTTGAGGATACCGCGCTCGACGCGGCCGGTGGCCACGGTGCCGCGACCTTCGATGTTGAACACGTCCTCGACGGGGAGGAGGAAGGGGAGATCCTTCGGACGCTCGGGCATCGGGATGTAGGAATCGACGGCGTCGATGAGGGCGAGGATGTTCTTCTCCTGCTCGGCATCTCCCTCGAGGGCCTTCTTAGCGCTACCCTTGACGATGGGGATCTCATCACCGGGGAAGTCGTAGGACTTGAGGAGATCGCGGACCTCCATCTCGACGAGGTCGAGGAGCTCCGGATCGTCGACGAGGTCGACCTTGTTCATGAACACGACGAGCGAGGGCACGCCGACCTGACGGGCAAGCAGGATGTGCTCGCGGGTCTGGGGCATCGGGCCGTCAGCAGCGCTGACGACGAGGATCGCTCCGTCCATCTGGGCGGCGCCGGTGATCATGTTCTTGACGTAGTCGGCGTGGCCGGGGCAGTCGACGTGGGCGTAGTGGCGCTTTTCGCTCTCGTACTCGACGTGGGCTGTGGAAATGGTGATGCCGCGGGCCTTTTCCTCGGGGGCCGCATCGATCTGGTCGTAGGCGCGGGCCTGGGCTTTGCCGGACTTTGCCAGCACGGTGGTGATGGCGGCGGTCAGGGTGGTCTTGCCGTGGTCAACGTGTCCGATCGTACCGATGTTCACGTGGTCCTTTTCGCGTTTGAAGGCTTCTTTAGCCATAGTGGTGGGTTTGTGCTGGTGGTTGTTGTTTTGGGTGATTCGTTCCTCTGGAGCCCATGACCGGGATTGAACCGGTGACCTCGTCCTTACCAAGGACGTGCTCTACCAACTGAGCTACATGGGCCTGCCCGGTCATGCGACCGGTCAAGTTATGAAAGAACAGGGACTCGGCGGGGCCGGATCCGGATCCGCGCATTCCTTGAAAGCTCCAACCGAGCCTGCGGAGCCGGTTCCGGTCCGCGAGGCATCGATGCTTTCCTGAAAAAAGCGGATAATGAGAATGGTTAATCCCTCCATCCCTGTCAAAAGCTATTTTAGGCATGCCACCCCCCGCCGGTTGGGGCATGGTGGGCGGATGTCCCGTGATTCCCACGAACCGACTACCGGATCCCCTTTCAGGGGAGTCACCGCACGATGAGCAGGACGCCGATTCAACGGGGCGTTCGATACCTCTGGCGAATCCTCCGCGAAACGGCCGCCATCTACGGTCGGATCGGCGGCGGCGAGAGTGCGGCCTCGTTTGCCTACTACGCCCTTTTCTCACTGGTGCCCCTCATCACCCTTCTTCTGAGCATCGGTTCTTACTTGTTTCCCGGCGACTCGGCGAACGCCGCCATTCACCGCTTCGTACCCATCGGAGAAGACCAGCAGACCCTGCTCTGGAACATGGTGCTCAGCCTGGAGAACAAGCGCGGCAGTGTCAGCATCGTCTCGATCCTGATCCTGACATGGGCCTCCCTGCGCTTTTTCCACTCACTGGTGCTCTCGATCAACCACGCCTGGGGAACCCGTCGCCTCCCCTGGTGGCAGATGCCAGTGAAGAACCTCCTCATGATCTTGGCCATGTCAGGGGCGCTCCTGATCGGGACGGTGGTCCCCGCGATACTGCAAGGGCTCGGACGGATTCTGAAATCCCTCCAAAGCCTGATCAACGAACATTTCCCCATGATCGATGTCGCCCACATCCTGGCTGTGGTGGATATCAGCCGCTATCTGGTCGGTACCCTCGTCCTGTTCTACTCCTTTGCGATCCTCTTCATGCTCGCACCCCGCCATCGCACCAAATTCTCGCAGATCTGGTTACCCGCGCTTCTGGTCTCGGTGCTACTGCAGGTCGGGCAGGCCTTCTTCGTCAACATCGTCCCAAAGCTCGTCAACTACAGCGCCATCTACGGGACGATGGGCTCGATGATGTTCCTGCTTCTCTGGGTCTATGTCGCCGGCGTGATCATCATCCTCGGCGGTTGTCTCTGCGCGGCACTGGGCCATCTACGCGGCCACGCCTACATCGATCACCACCAAATCGGATCTCACCCTCTGGGTGCGGGAGATCATCCGGAACCGTAGGTGATGAGGATGAAACCTGAAATCTGAGACCTAAAAATGAGGGTCTCAGTTCTTCAATCCTACTCGATCCAATCGAAGATGTTGAAGTTACACGAGATCAGGATCGCCGCGATGGCGAGGAGTCCGAGGATCTTGCCGATGATAAGGAAAGGGAGAGAGACCGTCACCCAGCGGATGATCGTCTCCTCGAGGGCGGTCTCCTTCTCGGTCGGTTCGGCAGGAAAGGGAAAGGTGTTCATCTGCCGATTGAAGTAACGGAGCGGGGTGTCGGTGTCAACGAGCGGATCGGCAAGCCATCCTCAGCGGCGTGGAGCACGACCCTTGCGCGGAGCCCTAGTCTTGCGTCCACCGAGTCGTCCCTTGGGCTTGTGGGACGGCATCCGGCGGGGACGCGGTGCGGGCTTGAGCGGTTTTTTACTCTCCCCTGCCTGTTTTCCGTTCTGCTCTCCGGAGGGTTGCTTCGCGGAGCGGGCGCCTTGTGACTTTGCCTTAGTCTTCCGGGAACCGGAGGCCCGGATCGCCCCATCTTTTTTGCGGTCCTGGACCTCGCGTGTCTCGCGCCCCTTGAGCCGGAGAAGGATCGGCAGTCCGTCAAAGGGCCAGTGCTCGCGCATCCGATTGAAGAGATATTCCCTGTACGCGTCAGTGATGAGTTCCTCGTCGTTGACGAAGAGCAGGAATTCGGGCGGCTGGAATGGCCTTGGGTTCTCGGGGACGACCTGAGTGGCGTAGAGGAGCTTGAAGCGCTTGCCAGACTTAGAAGGCGGCGGATGCACCTCGAAGAGGTCGCGGAAGAAGCGGTTGAGCTCACCCGTGGTGATGCGGGTCTGGGCAGCGCGACGCACCTCCTTGAGCGCGGTGAAGACCCGACCGAGATGCTGCCCGGTGCGGGCCGAGAGACAGATGACCGGGGCGTAATCGAGAAAGAAGAGCTCGCCGCGGATCACCTCCGCCTGTTCCCCCTGAGAGGCGCGGCCACCATCCTCCTTGCGGACGAGGTCCCATTTATTGAGCAGCACCACGCAGGCTTTGCGCGATTCCTGAAGCATCCCGGCGATTCTCTTGTCTTGGGAGGTGACGCCACTCTGTGCGTCAATGACGAGTAGTCCAGCATCGGCGCGGCGGATCGCCTCCTCAGAGCGCATCGCGCTGAAGATTTCCACCGAGGTGTCAGGACGGGAGCGGTGGCGTAGGCCCGCCGTGTCCACGAGGACGTAAGGCGTGCCGCCCAGGTCACAGCGGACATCGAGCGCGTCGCGCGTGGTTCCAGCGATGTCGCTGACGATACTCCGCTCCTCGCCAAGGATCTTGTTGAGCAGGGAGGATTTCCCGACGTTGGGACGGCCGACGATGGCGAGACGCGGGGCCTCGGGTTCCTCCGCCGCGTCAGCCCCGTCCATGACACCGAGCTTCTCGAGGATCCGGTCAAGCAATGAGATGGTGCCTCGGCCGTGGGCGGCACTGATAGGAACGATTTCGGGGAAGCCAAGTTCGTGGAACTCGGTGACCATTCCCTCGTGGAGTTCCTGATCGATCTTGTTGACCACGAGCAGGAGCGGACGTCCTCCAGTCCGGAGCATCTCAGCGAGTTCCTTGTCGAGCAGGGTCAGACCGGCACGACCATCCACCACAAAAAGCAGGAGGTCGGCACTCGCGATTGCCGCCTGCGCAGCCGTGTGGGTCGCCTCGGCAAAATCGGGATCGGGCGCATCCCCGATGCCGCCAGTATCGATGATCTCGAAGGGGAAGGATCCCTCACGGCATATCCCAGCAAGGCGGTCTCGGGTAACTCCCGGTTGGTCATGGACGATGGCCAGACGGCGGCCCATCAGGCGGTTGAAGAGAGAGGACTTGCCCACATTGGGGCGACCGACAATGGCGACGCATCTCATAGTTTTTCGGAATCAGGTTTTACAGGATGGGTGTGGCCGCCGGCCTGAAGCAGACGAATTCCCTCGGCGACATAACCGATACCGCTGAGGAGGGTAACCGCGCCGGAAACCCAGACCACCGGTTCGTACCACTTCCACTGGAGCATGACAATGGCGATCGCCCCCATCTGCAGGAAGGTGGAGGACTTGCCAAGTAGGGAAGGCTTTACCTCCAAGTGATCGTTGAGGATCCGTAGCACGCCGCACCCGGTGACTATCAGAATATCGCGGGAGATCACGAGGACGGGATACCAGAGAGGAAGTTCATAGGGCCATTTCGTGACGCTCAGCGTGATGATCGCCGCAAGCATCAGTCCCTTGTCGGCGATCGGGTCGAGCAGCGCGCCGAGAGCCGACTTCAAATGAAAGCGGCGAGCCAGCCAACCGTCGATGCCGTCGCTCAGGGCCGCCGTCAGGAAGACAATGATCGTGGCGAGGCGGAGTGTCTCGTCGGGATGCCCCGAGGCCACGGAACGTCCGTAATAGATCGCCAGCATGACGAAGACCGGGATCAGAAGGATTCTGACGATGGTGATCTGGTTCGGTAGCGTCATGCTCCCGTCACCTTCCGTGGCGAAGGAAAAAGCGGAAAGCTAAAAGTTAAAGGGTGAAATCCGGTATCGGTACCCCATAGTCTGCGTCACAGCATTCCGATGGAAGAGCCCCGGTCATCCCCCGACATCCCGAGAAAACTGCGCTCCGCGGTGCGGCGTAGGTCGTCGAACCTGATTCCCGCGCTCCTGCTGCTGGAAGGCGATCGTCGGAGTGATGCGCTGCTCTTCGGCGACTGGTGCCGCCATGTCGATGACATAGCCGACAATCGATCGCTAGCCCCTGATGTCAAACATGCGGCCCTGGAGTCTTGGCTCAGAGCACTGGCAGCGGAGCATGAGGGGAGCCTCCCTGAGGATTTCCTCGAAATGATCCGACGAAGGAATCTCGACCGGGAACTGCTCCGGGAAATCATCCGCGGGATGCTCAGGGACTGCGGTCTCGTCCGTTTTGCAAGGTTCGCGGACCTCGAACCCTACTGCCGAAGGGTCGCCTCGGCGGTCGGACTCGTCAGCACGCGGATCTTTGGCGCGCAGGGCGCAGTCGCAGAGCGTTATGCGGAACAACTCGGGATCGCCCTGCAACTCACGAATATCCTTCGCGATGTTGCAGAGGATGCCGCCATGGACCGTATCTATATTCCGCTGGAGGATCTGGAGCGCTTCGGCGTGAGCGAGGCGGAGATCTTGAGCGGGAGCACTTCCCCCGCAATGACTCATCTCCTCCATTATCAGGCCGAGAGGGTCGACTCGTGGTTCGCCAAGGCAGAGATCGCTTGGTCGAAACTCACTGTAAACCAAAAGCGACTGATGCGTCCCGCCCGACTCATGAGCGCAATTTACCGGGAACTCCTGCTCGCCATACACCGCGACCGCTATGATGTCTTTGCCAAGCGCTACAGGGTCTCGGGCCCTAAAAAACTAGCGCTATTGCTCCAGTTGATGACTTCGGGAAACTGAGGCGGAGAAATTCGGGTGCTATCCCTTGAAACCATCCGCCCATGCTTTCGTCGCCTCGTCCATTTTCACGAGGTCGGGCCAACCGCGGGTGTAGCCCTCGCCTGGGATCTTCTTCGTTGCGTCAAATCCCATGTGACTTCCCATGTTGGGGACCGTCGGCGCATGGTCCAGGCTGTCCATCGGGTTCTTGGTGAAGGTGGTGTCGCGCTGGGGATCGGTATTGGCCATCCAGCGGAAGAGGACCTCGGAGGTGTTCTGCACGTCGCAGTCCTCATCCACGACGACGATGTATTTGGCGAACATCATCTGTCCCATTCCCCAGAGCCCGTGCATCACTTTGAAGGCCTGCCACGGGTACTGCTTTTTGATCGAGACAAAGACAAGATTGTGGAACGTTCCCTCGGCCGGCAGGGCCATATCGACAATCTCGGGGAAGTTCATTTTAAAGATAGGCAGGAAGATCCGAACGCTTGCCTCCCCCATGTAGAAATCCTCCATCGGGGGGATCCCGACAATCGTGCAGGGATAGACAGCCTCCTTGCGACGGGTGATCGCGGTTACGTGGAAGACGGGGTAGTCATCCACCGGCGTGTAGAATCCGGTGTGATCGCCGAAGGGCCCCTCGGGGCGTGTCTCGCCCGGCTGGACATATCCCTCAATGACAAAATCACTGCAGGCCGGCACCTCAAGCGGCTGGGTGATGCACTTCACCAGCTCCACGGATTTCTTACGGGCGAATCCGGCAAAGAGGATCTCGTCGATCCCATCGGGAAGCGGTGCCGTGGCAGCCAATGTGAGGGCTGGATCGCCACCGAGGCAGATGGCGACGGGCATCTTCTCTCCCCGCTCGTAGTAGCGCTTGCCATGTCGTGCGCCGACCTTGTGTACCTGCCAATGCATGCCCGTGGTGTCTCCGTCGTAGATCTGGATGCGATACATGCCGACGTTGCGCTCCCCGTTGTCGGGATCCTTGGTGTAGACCGTCGGCAGGGTAATGAAGCGGCCTCCGTCCTGAGGCCAGCACTTGAGGATCGGGAGATGATCGAGCGAAAAAGGCTCACCGGTGCACCCCTCCCCGATGCGGTGGATGACCTCCTGGCAAATGCCATCACGAACATTCTTGGGACGAGCGTGGATGAGATCGATGCCATTGCGCAGTAGCTTGAGAGCATCGGCAAAGCTCTTCGGCGGCTTGGCCTTCATCAGGAATTCCAGCTGGGAGGCCAGCTCATCGACCGAATCAAGACCAAGCGCCATCGCCATGCGACGCTTCGACCCCAGAGCATTGATCGCCACAGGAAAGGCGGAGACCTTGCCATTGATTGTCGGCTTCTCAAAGAGCAGGGCCTTACCCCCGCCCGGAGACTTCATCTCGCGATCGGCGATTTCCGTGATCTGCAACTCGGTGGCCACGGGTTCCTTGATGCGGCGGAGCTCGCCGGCATCTTCGAGGGCCTTCAGGAATGCGGAGTAGGATGGATAGGCCATGGCTGGATGCGCACAAGAATGCCCGGAGAGTGAAGGAAAGTCACAAAAAAGATTGCCCCGGGCGAGATTGCGTAGAAGATAGACTGCCCTCGGAGATTTCCGAGACATCCCTGGAGTTGTAGCTCAATTGGTCAGAGCACCGCCCTGTCACGGCGGGGGTTGCGGGTTCGAGCCCCGTCAACTCCGGGTTTTCTACATAGAAAACGAGGAGAACGAAGGGTTCAGGGGACGGATCGGGGACACGCCCTCTAAAAAAAGATGAGCGCACCCTCTCGCGGCAAAATAAAAACTCCCGATGGCTGCATCGTGGAAATCACCGACCAGGAGTTCCAGTACGGGCGCTGGTTGCACATTACTACTCTCCCCGAAAAGCCATTAGAGCGTAGAAATCACTCCGATCCGTGAAAAGCACCTCCGCGGGTCGGAATCCCGCGCTGACGGCCATGCGGTTGAGCGTTCCGATCTCTTCGGGGAAATCAGCCGTCGTGACATGCTCCACGGCGCCGTCGATTTCCTCCATCGTGAGGGCTTTCCACGTCCACTTCGCGTGATCAACCCAGCGTCCCATGAAGACATCGCGCACCTCGCCGGGTGAGAGAATCGGGTCGTAGACCAGAAGCGTACCGCCCGGCGCTGTCCTGCGCCGCAACTCACCGAAGAAGAATTCCTTCTCCGGGCGGGAGAGATGGTGGAGCGAGAGTCCCAGATAGATCACGTCGTAGCTTGCGGGCAGCGTCCCGATCTCCGTCACGAAATCCCCGTGCACCAGCGAGACGGGAGCGGCGATCTGCCGGGCATTCCCCCGCGCCAGATCAAGCGCGACGGGCGAGAGATCCATCCCGGTGTAGGAGGCGATCGCCCTGCCATTCAGGATCCCTGAGCTGAAAGCGGCATCCCCGCATCCGAGGTCCAGGAAGCTGAAGGGCCGCTCCAACCCATCCAGCCAACCCGATAGCGCCTGTCTGACCGAGTCGTGGCAGAGATAATCGTTCTCGACGATCCGGCGATAGAGGTTCCATCCGTTGAAGAAATCACGTACCGCCTCCGCATCGCGGGGGCTAGGAGAGATGAGTGGTTCCTGATCCATTACAGGCGGACTATATCCCCTCCTCCTCAGAAATCCACCACCGCACGGAAGCCCGCCACCAAAGCATTGCCGTTCTGGCGGCTTCCGCCGGGATGCAGGACATACTGGATATCGGGTTGCAGTGCGATCGCGGGGGCAATACGGAACGAATGGGTGAACTCAATGACGGCCTCGAACGACGGGCCGGGGATCCCCTGCGCATTGCCGAGCGTCATGTAGCCGCTGCTGACCTGTCCGTAGCAGAAGGCAATGCCCGTCTTGTCCTCCTTACGGCCAGGGATCAGTCCAGTATAGGCCAATCCCCCGTCAGTGTAGATGGAGAGTGGGTTGTAGGACTGGGGGCAAAAGCCTACCCTCAACCAGGAATTCAGACCGCGGACGGGCGCATCGGAGGCGGAGCTTTTGCCGTCGGTACCTTTGCCATCCACGACCGCCTTGCCAGCAATGGGGTTCTTCGACAGGGCTTCATCCTGACCCGGTGCACGGTAGAGCATCTGGTCGATGATCCCGTAGAATCCGGTGCAATACTGGAGCGACTCGGGTGGACCGAAAGACCACTCCTCGGGCACGATGGGACTCTGGCCTGACTGAATGAAAAAGCCTGCCTTTGCCACACCGGGCAGCTTGCGATCCTTGAGGAGGGATTCCCAGCGTGCCTCGGCCTCATTCATGTTCAGGAGCCCGCCGGAGGGGCCGAAATTCCAGTTGAAGTTGTGAAGGTTCTCGTTCTGCTGAAAGGGATTGGCCTGGGAGAAGGAACTGCGCAAGGTGAGCCAGGAAAGCGGATGCAGGGCGATCCTGATGCCAGGAGTCGCCATGGGATACTGGGGACCGCTGTTGACGAGATTCTGGGATATGAGCGCCGGCATGCCGAAGGTGCCGTTCATGAAGAGAAGTGCTGTCTCGGGATAGCAGAACTCCGCATCAAGCCCGAGAAGACCTCCCCGCAGGGAGATGGCATCCTCCAGAACATTTTGCTCATACCACAGTTCATAACAACGGAAAGCCGGTGATCCCGCGATGCCGCTCACCGAATTCACATCACCGACGTAGTTGGAGGGATTGGCTCCGTAGAGCCAGAACCAGGTGTTCTTGAATCGCCCCCCGGGAAGTCCGATCGTCTTACCCAGATCGATCTCCGTTCCGAACTGAAGCAACCCGGCGCAGGCATTCCCGGCTGAGATGCCGCCGACTGTGTTCCAGAGCATGTCGGTCACCGACTGTGCAAAGACCGAGAACCCTTGATCCTCACCCTTGGGCCTGTAGCCGTAGAGATCCCCCGCGATCTTCTCCCGCATCAGGGGATTGAACTCCGGATCAAGCAATGGGGGCGGCTTGGCCTCGGCGGTAAACACCAAGGCCAGGGCTGCAATCCATAAAAACCTGATCCTCATCGGGCCGATAGCCCTACCTCCCCCCGACCCGGATGTCGATCCGACAGTGACCGAATCTGATACCTAGAACATGTAGCTGGCGATCACGCGCACCTGGGCCGGTGCAATGAGCTGGTTGCCGGAGACATTATTCATGACGGGCATGGCCACATCGGCGTAGACACGCACGGGATGAACTTCAAACTCGATGCCGGGAGCGAGCGAGAGTTGCTGGAAGCCGTTGTTCTGGCCGGAGGCATTGGGGCCGGAATCCGATCCCACCGTGGTGAAAATCGCCTGACCGATGGGACGGATCTTCACTTTCCCGAGACTCAGCCCCGAGTAGTAGACTCCCGTCGCGACATCCACGGCAATGCCGGGGGTGTATCCTCCCTGCGAGATGACCGGGGCATCCAACTGGGCCTGGGAATACCAACTCCAGAGCGCATCGCTCGTGATGCGATGGCGATGGTAGAAGCCGAAGAGGATATCGGTGCTTCCGGTGCCGACCTGCACGGAGCGCTCGACATTGGGTTCGGTCCAGTTTCCGGAGGGGAGCTTCACACCCAGATTGATGCCGGTGGACTGATCCTTGGAGAGACCTGTCCAGATCGCGTTCAGCCGGATATCGCCCATGGCCCACCACTGCTTGGTGACAACATTCTCTCCATGGTGCTCATCGTCGTGCCCCTCTTCGGCATGTTCCGCATGCTCCTCCGCGGTCTCCCCGGAATGATCGCCGTCGTGCGCGGCATAGCGGTAGAGGGTGTTGGCTGAGGGAACCAGCACCTGGAAGCCCCACTTCTCATTCCAGAAATACTGGAAGCCCGCCATCATCGTGGATGTCTGGATCAGCTTGTCATGGTTGGCGTCGGCGGGAGCCTTGTTGAAGCCGCTGTAGTTCTGGCTCTGCGACTCGAAGTTGTACTGCATCCAGGCCATTCCTCCCACGCCATTGGGGAAGTTGTAACTCGTCCCGGTGTTGCCGCTGGGGCATGAACTGCACGCATGAACACGCGCCGGAGCGAATGCCATGATCATGGACATGATGAGTGTCAGTGCCGTGAACCGGATCATCGGTTTCATGTTTCCGACGGCATGGAGTGAGCTGTCGAGTGATGGATCGAGTGAGGATGGGTGTTGCATGGGATGATTGATAGTGATTACCTTTTATCAATATAGCTTCACTTTGTCAATAATCTATTCTCATTATCATCATGAAAATCATCCACCCCCTTCCCCTGCTCCTGGCCGCGCTCTTGCTCGGATCCTCATCGGGCCGCGCCGACCTCACTGTGGCCTCCCTCTCGACCATCACGACCGATCTCGCAAAGAACATCGGGGGGACCCATGTGAAGATCGAGGCGATCATTAAGCCGGGCATCGACCCCCATGAGTTTGAGCCGACGCCCTCGGATGTGAAAAAGGTGGCCAAGGCAGATCTCGTCCTCTTCACGGGGAAGGGAATGGAGGGATTCCTGACCAAACTCGAGGAGGCCGCCGGAGTCACGGGTAAGTTCGTGAATGTGAGCGAGGCGGTTCCCACGCTCATGATGACCGATGAGGGACGCAAGGTGGAGGATCCCCACTGGTGGCACAGCGTGGAGAACATGAAGCGGGCCACCCGCCTTGTCACCGATCGGTTTGAACAGGCGGATCCCGCGAACCGGGGCTATTACACGGGCCGTGAGAAGGAGTACCTTACCTCCTTGAACGAGCTCCAACGCTGGAGCCGGGTCAAGGTTGCGGAACTCCCCTCCTCCCGGAGGAAACTCGTCACCTCCCACGACGCGCTTCAATACTTCGCCCGCGATTACGGCTTCACCATCCTGCCGGTGAAGGGGATCTCCACCGCCGAGGAGGCCTCCTCTCAACACGTCAAAGAGATCATCGGCGTCATCAGGAGCCAGGGGGTGAAGGCCGTCTTCTTCGAGAACATCGAGAACAGCCGCGCCGTGAATCAGATCGCCGCGGAGACCGGAGCGCGCACCGGCGGCGTCCTCTACTCCGACGGACTGGGCGACACCGAGGCCTCCACCTACGACTCGATGATGAGACACAATGTCAACACCATCGTCGACGGCTTGAAATAAGGCAGCCTCCCGGGCATAGTCGCATCTTGGCCATCGAACGACGCACAACCCGCCAAAAAGAGGCCATCAAGACTGTTCTGGATGAACAGAAGGGCCCCCTGCTTCCTGATGATATTCATCGTCTGGCCATCAAAACCGTCCCCTCTCTTGGAATCGCGACCGTCTACCGGTCACTGAAAAACCTCCAAGAAGAGGGTCTTGTCTGCTGTGTCGAGATTCCCGGACAGGCGCCCCGCTACGAACGATCCGACAAGGGGCATCATCATCATTTTCATTGCCGTGACTGCGGGCAGGTTTTCGACCTTCAGAAATGCGTGGCCGGGGGGCTCAAGAACCTTGCACCTGCGGGATTTGAAGTCACCGACCACGAGATCATTCTCTACGGAACCTGCAAGGCCTGCTCATCTTAGCTCAGGAGAAATTCCCAGCACAAACGATGCGCTTAAAGCTGAGGGCGTTCATCCTTTCATTGCTATTCGCGGGAATGCCCTCTGGATTGGCCGCAGAAAACATCCCGACCCTCCACGCCAAGGTCACCTATCCTGTCGTCCAGGAACTTATGGGGGGATGCTCCCTGCGCTGCGCTTTCTTTTGGGAAACCTTGGCAGGGAACCCCGCAAAACCCGCCCCCGAACTTTGCGATGACGATGCGATGACGGGGTGGATGGCTCCGGATGACTGGAAAAATGTCCCGATCACCTTTCGACTTCCGGAAAAACTCCCTCGCGATTGCCGCGACACCCCGTTCTATGGCCTCTCGGTCGCGAACGGCGCGATCGATTCCCCTCAGGCATTCCGCTCCCATGCCAGGGTCAGAACGATGCTCCTTTCACTAAATGGCAAGCCGATCGCTCGGTTGACGCTCGCTGACACTTGGAAATGGCAGGACTTCCGCTTCGGCGATGTCCTCCTGAATCAGGGCGATGTGATCTCCCTCACCATCGAAGAGATCTACCCGGGAAAAGAATCTCAACAACCAGTCCTCACCGAAATCGTGCTCCAAGGAGCACACTGAACGGCGCTACTTACTTCTTCCTGCCGAATCCAGAGAAGCGTCCGATCCCTTTGCCAGCTGAACCCTTGCCAGGTTCTCCGCTCATCGAGACATCACGCGGTTTGCCATCGGGACGGCCACCACGACGACGACGCTGGCCATGATTGGGTTCGCCTTTTGGTACGCGGACCTCACCCGGCTTGCGGACGGGTCGGCGGTTACCGCCCGATTCCCTGGCGGGGCCGGGTTGGTTGTAATCGAATCCATCGGCCTTCACGCGCGGCACGCCGCGTCTTGTGAAGCGTTCCAATCCGCGCAGCGAATCCTCCTCCTCGCGCGAGACGAAGCTGATCGCCTCGCCGACCGCCTTGGCACGACCGGTGCGGCCAATCCGGTGGACATAATCCTCGTGGTGCGGGGGAAAGTCGTAGTTCACCACGTGGGTGATGCCGTCAACATCGATGCCGCGCGCGGCGATATCGGTGGCAACGAGGACGCGGGTCTTCCCCTCCCGGAACTCGTTGAGGGCACGGAGGCGCTGATTCTGGGAGCGGTTGGAATGGATTGTTCCGGATGAGATACCCGCCTGGTCGAGCTTGCGCGCGATGCGGTCGGCCCCGTGCTTCGTCCGGGTGAAGACAAGCACCATGGCCATCCTCGGATCCTGCAGCAGATGCAGGAGAAGCGTGGGTTTGAGATGCTGGGAAATCTCATGCACCGACTGGGTGACGGTGTCAGCGGGATTTGACCTGCGGCCGATCTCGACTGTTTCAGGTTCGGTCAGGAACTCACCTGTGAGCTTCTCGATCTCGCGTGACAAGGTCGCCGAGAAAAAGAGGGTCTGCCGCTTCCTTGGAAGCAATTTCACGATCTGACGGATCGCCGGCACGAATCCCATATCGAGCATCCGGTCGGCCTCGTCGAGGACAAGGAATTCGATGTGAGCGAAAGCCTTCTCCCTGCCCCGGATGATATCGAGAAGGCGGCCTGGCGTGGCAATCACAAGATCTGCCCCGTGTTCCAGCGCCTTGATCTGGGGTTTCTCGCTGACACCACCGAAGATGGTAGCGACCGTGAGCGGAAGATGCCTTGCGTAGGCGCGCACATTCTCCTCGATCTGGACGACCAATTCCCGCGTGGGAGCCACGACGAGAGCCCGGATGCCGTTGGCTGGGGCGGTAGCAAGCATGGAAAGGATCGGCAGGGTGAAGGCAGCCGTCTTTCCTGTTCCGGTCTGGGCGATTCCGATCAGGTCTTTCCGGCGCAGCACGACCGGTATTGCCTCCTTCTGAATCGGGGTTGGTTCGGTATAGCCCGTCTCACGGACGGCTTGGAGGATGGCCTCGTGAAGGCCCAGGGAGCGGAAAGGCATGGATAAGGTCAGGACTATGGGGCCAACCAATGGAAATGCACGAAATTAAGGAACTCCTCCCCCGAGGTATCCTTTGCAGATCTATTACTTCGTGAAAAATTCGAAGACTGAATGTTTCACCTCGCGGGCCGTCCCGTAAGCGGAATGCTTCGCCTCCCGCGCGGCTTCACGGAACTGCTTGTATTCCAAAACCACGAAAATCACGACAGCCACAAGGAACGCCAACCCCAGGAACTTCAGATTTCGGCGATCGCTCGGATTGGCTGGTTTCTTAATCCCGAGAATCCTGGGTCGTAGCACAGAGGATTCCGTCTCTTCACGAAATCCGGGATCAATCATGGGAACCTTCCTAAGAGCCGGCCTATTTCCACCCAAGGAATCGGTCGGATTCTCCTCTCCGTCTGATTGATCGGTGGGGCGTGCCATGAATTTTCAAGTTTTTAGGTATGCTTCCACCGAAAAAATTCCCAGTACTATTTTGTAAATTATTCGTAACCAACCCTTACGAAAGGGTGTTTTTTACTGCCCTGATTCCAACATCTTGCGTTGTTCGGAGGAGAGTAGCTTGCAGGCGGTCAGGACGATGTCTCCTACCTTGAGATCCTTGAAATCCCCCTTGATGGCCACTTTTTGATCAACGGAGAGGTACAGCTCTCGCCCCAAGATCATGCCGCTGCGGTCACGGCAGATCAGAAAGGCTTGGGAGCCATCTGAAGAGACCTCAATGGAACTATTCTGCGGTAACGATCCGAACAGAAAGTTGCACTTCACGGCAGGAAGGCTTGCCGGGGCATCCTGCAGGGTGACCACAAGCACTTTGTTCTCGCTGTTGCCGTTGCTCAGTGAGGAGACCCGACCAATGACCGTAATCCGTTGATTGGAGTATTTTCCGGAAGCCGCCGTGCCATTCTTGGCAAAATCACCCGCAATTGTGTTGAGGGAAACAACTCCATTGTTCGGAAGGGGTTGGAGGTAAGAGGCCGCATCCATCTGCGCGATCTTGGAGGGTGCAAAAGTATCCTGAGCGGCAAGAGAAGCAGCCAGGGAGAGGGTGAGCAGCAGGACAATGAGGGGAGATTTCATCGCTTTCATTCTATCGGCGGCTTTGCTTAAAAACAACCATCCATGGAGGTTCCTCGTTTTAACCTTCCAAAGCACTCTTTTCATCCTTTCTACTGCGCTGCGCATGAGCGTTCTCTCCTTCCTGTTAAAACACCCTTGGACCATGGCGGCAACAGGCGGTGCCATCGGAGCGGTGGCACGGGTCATCGTCAGCACCGGGGTGGCACGCTGGACGGGGGAGGAGTTTCCCTTTGGAACGATCGTGGTCAACGTGACCGGGGCGCTGATCATGGGAATGCTGGCCGGATACGGACAAACGGAACCCGGTAAATTGGTATTCAGCGAACCGGCTCGCACCTTCCTGATGATCGGGGTACTCGGGGGATACACGACCTTCTCCTCTTTTAGCCTCCAGACCTTCCTTCTCCTCGAACAAGGGAATCTCCTCGGCGCATCCCTGAATGTCCTTCTCTCCGTCCTGCTCTGCATCGCCGGGATTTGGGCCGGTTTTGCGGCAATCCGTCTGTTCGTTTAGGCCGGTTCCCGGTGCGGTTTCCGAGAAGGTGTTTTTTCTTCGCCAACGGGGTGATATCACGCAATCTCACGGGCTTACCATCCTTACGCCCACTCTGCCCACCAGAATTTCCAGTGAGAAAGGGTTTCTCTCTCCTAGAATTGCTCTCCGTCCTGGGACTCCTCGGCGTGCTGGCAGCACTTTCCTTACCGGCATGGAGCTCTTTGTTAAGTTCAGGCGCCCGTCGGACAGGTGAGTCACGGGTCATGGATGCCGTGGAGCATGCCCGTAGCGAAGCAATCTCCTCAGGTCGGGAGGTATGGGTCGTGTTCCGTCACAACGGGGCAGCAAAGGGTCCGGATGCCGATCGCATCATGGCAAGAGAGGGTGGAAAAATCGTCCCCTTGGGAGGATGGAATCGACTCCCCCACGGCATCACTTTCCATACAGGATCGCAGGCGATTCCCGACGCCCGCCCCCCAAAGGAGATTCTTGAGAGGGCTGAAAATACTCCAAGCGTGCAGGATTCCTTCGGAGCGGTGATGTTCCTTCGCTCCGGAACGGTCGGCTGGCCCAAACCGGGCGCGGAAAGCCTCTGCATCCCTCTGGATTCCAAGGGCGGGAGAAGCCTCATCACCCTTTCCCGGGGTACCGGACGAGCAAGCATTTCCCAACCTCAAGGAGTAAACCAATGAGCAGTGCCGAAGGGCCCATACGCGGATTCACGCTACTGGAAATCCTGATTGCAACGGGACTCTTTGCCATTGCCGTGACCGGACTCATCGCCCTGTTTCCAACAGTTCAGCGCGTTTCCCGCGAGGGGGAGGAGGAGGCACGGGCAACGCTGATCGCGGAAAACATCCTCGACTCCCTAGATCTTCCCTCCCGCCCTGGGGCCTTCTCCCTGGCTACTGGATCATCAGGCCGCTCAATCTGCTTTGAACCGCTCGACCCCCGCATACCCTCGGAGTATTTCGTGGCTTACGGCGCAGCCTGCGAACCGCTCTTTCCTTTGGATCGGGAAAAGGCCTGCTTGCCGGCCACCAACCTTGAGGTTCTCGATATCGCGTCCGTCCGCCTGGGAACAAAACCCTCTCTTCCCGGACTGGTGTTGGCGGAAATCGAGATCGCCTCGCCGGCCTCGGCCCCAGCTTCAGGACGCTCAACACAGCGGTTCGTCCGCCTCTTTCCGATGCCTCCCGCTCATGAATAGGAGTCTTTTCCAGATCCCACCCAGAAGACGAGAGGTGGCCTTCACCCTGCTGGAGGTCCTGATTTCATCGGCTATCCTGCTTATGCTGCTGGTCCTGCTGCTGGGAGTCTGCGAAGGAGGCTCCCGGTTTTGGAACCATGCGGAACGACGCAGAGCACCGCTCCGTGAAGCCGGCGCTTCGCTGCGACTCATTACTCATGATCTCAGGTCCGCTGTGATTACGGTCGATCCCTCTTCCCTTGTGATTCAGACGGGAACAAACGGGGTGAACTCGCTTTTTTTTCTCGTTTCACACCCCTCCGATCACCGTCCCGGAACGAGCATCGGGGATCTCTGTGCGACAGGATATTTTCTCGCCCCTTCGCAGCATGAGCAGGGAGAGCAGGACCTCTACCGCTTCCACGCCTCAGGTCCCAGGGTTCTGGAAGCCCTTGCATCAGGAACGCTGCCGAAACTTTATGCATCGGCATCACCGGGATCGGCCGACACCGAACTGTTAGCCCGGCATGTGGCCTCCTTGGATGTACGGCCTATCGATTCAGGATCCATCTCTGACCATCCTTCCGCACTGGCGCTGGAAATCATCACCGTCGATGCAAACACCGATAGCCTGCTTGCCAGAGCGGGATTAAATCTGAATTCCCGGGAAAAGTTACTCGCTCAGAAGGGAGCGCGCCTCGGCACCGTGCTATCCCTTCCTCCCGTCCGTCAACCCGTTCCCCCACAATGAACCCTCGGCAGACCATTTTACTGCGCCATGACAGCCCTGTCGGATCGGCGGTTGTCTCGGTCCTGATCGTGGTGGCCTTGCTCAGCATGGTAATGGTGGGACTGCTTCAGTGAGTGCGCTTGGACAGAAAAAGCTCCTCCTCATTCGCCCATGAAACGGAGGCTCGCTTCGCCGCAGATTCGGCAGTTGCTGCGGCGATGACGCGCCTCTCCCTCTGCATTTCCAATGCACCCGCCTTCGTTGTCGGTCTTGCGCCTCGCGGTTCGTCGAATGAAGGGGTTTCCCCTGCACTGGTGCTGAGTTCCTCGAAACTCGATAGCACTCAGCAATTGGTGCCGCTTTTCTCCTGCGATCTCAAACCTCTGGCTTCCTATCCGAAGATACCCTCCGATTATGCAGAACATCAGATTTCCAACAGCCTTTCGACCAACCCGCTCCTCACCGTTGATCTGAATGATCCTGAATTTCTCGGATCACCTGAAGGAGAAGGCACGGCCACGCATCTTCAGGAACGCCTGATCGCACCCGAAGGAAAATACCCCGCGCTCTGGCAACATCTGACTGATAGCTCGGGCAGGGTAGTTGCCCGCTATGCCTTCGTGATGACAGACGAATCATCCAGGTTGAATCCCGCCCTTGCCGGAAAAAGGCAGCGGAAGGATCCCGACGATTGGGATCACGGCCCCGGCGACATTGCCCTGACAAATGCTGCAGGCACCCTTCTCTCAACAGGGGAGGCGGACCACCTGATCAAGGAAGCCCCCATGATGCCGACGGAGGAGAGTTTCGCGCACGCGTTCGGGGACCAGGAGCGTTTTCAGGAAAAGAGTCATCTGCTTACTCGCGACCCCTGTCTTCTGCCTGACGTGATCCCCGCAGGCTACCCCGAGGGAGGGTTGCCGAAATACAACCTCAATGAAATGGCTACCAATCCGATGTGGGGTGCCACCCCCTATGCTAGGGCGACCAACATTGCCGCCGTCATCGACAGGAATCTTCCGAAATTCAAACAACGCGACCCGTCGCTTTCGGCCAACCAAGGGATCTTGTACCTGCAGCGACTCAGTTGCTCCCTTGTCGATTACATCTCCACCGAACCCGATTCAACAGGTGCATCTCCCTACGAACCTCTGGGTCGTAACCTCGTCCCGTATGTCACGCAGGTTGCCGAAAGGTGTGTCCGCAAGGAACTCACTAGCAATTCCGTCACCATCGAGAGCCGATTCTTCGTTGAAATCTGGAACCCGAATACCTCGGCCATTCCGTCTGGTGGCATCGCTTCCCTGACCATTACCAACAGGGCGCGCCTTCTCTTCGGCACAGGAATTGCCTCTCCTTTCCATGATTACCACGGCACGTCAGCGCCTCTACCCTTAATCCGACCCAACGAATTGATTGTAATCTCCTTTCCGTCCATGGAGCAGAGCTGGAGTTCACCGACGGCCACCACCTCACCTCCATACTGGAGGCAGGGACCGCTCGGCAATGCGAACGACTCGATGCATCAGCCCTTCCTCTTCTCATGGAACGGACATGTGGCCGACCGGACGCGTCCCGCGGGCATCTCCCCATCGGATCAAGCCGGTGGCCTCATGCATCTCGAACAGCAACTCACCAACGGCCTTCCCTACTGGCAGTGCATGACAGTTCCAACGGGCTCATCGAAATCAGGAGGAGACTCCGAGGAGGTGGATGCAGACGAGGCGATCTCACCCGGCAGTTACCGTGCGGTCGGAGATCCCCGGCAGACATTTCTGACGACCTACGTCTGGCAGGCAGTAAAGGATTATCAGGGGAAAACCCGATGGAACGGCGTCAATCCAGCAGGCCTGAGCCAACCCGGATCGATCCTCGACCCGATGAACATCTGGACGAGACGCGACCGCGTCCCGGTCAATCCCGTCACAGGAATCCGCCCCTCCTCCATCAACCAGACCCCCGAACTGATCGCCAGTCCCTATGGCCCGGCCAGAGATGCAATTCACGCCCCCTCGGTAATCCGCAAGGGACCGATGAACGCGATAGGAGAGCTGGGAAACATCTATGATCCGGCCC
>RFPR01000181.1 GCA_009928265.1 Pseudomonadota bacterium
CGTCAAAAAGGGCGAAAGCTGTCGATGTTGGCCACGACAACCTCCTGCCCGCCGCCGGTCAGATGGCAGCGGATGAGGTACGTGTCGCCCTCCTGGGCCTCGATCACGTAGCCGCGTCGCGGCTGGCCCAGTTCGTCCACGAACTCCACGTAGTCGCCAACCGCGTGGGTGTCCACGAGCGTTCCGTCACGCATCGTCGTGGTCGGCGGCGTCAGCGGGCGGCCGTAGAAGTCGTTCATCGCCGCAGCGGCGGCGGCGTATTCAGCGGCATGGGGGTCGCAGATCATGCTACTTTTGCTCCTTTTCTCACGTTGTCCGCAGCCCACAATGGCTGCACGTTCGTGAAGTGACACGCCTCACGAAGTTGCTTTTCATCGGTCAAGTCAAATGCAGATAGCGGTTTGATGTGATCGAAATGCCAGCCGGTTCGGCCTCGATTCATCCAGTTCATTCCTGGCTGAAACTGGGCGGTAATGTGCTCAACAAAATCAACCCAACTGCAACCAAGCAGAACGACGGCTCGGCACTTGTCGCTCACTGGCTTTCGCTCCTTATGTCTTTGAGCAGCACGATTCATGGCAGAAACGACCATTCGATAGGCCCGGAAATTCGGATCTGAGTTCCGCTTGTTCTTCTGATAATTCCAGTGCCAGAGGTTCCTCCCCCTCGGGTTCCTGTGGTAGCGATTCCTCGCGGCCTCGGCCTCAGTTCTCTTGGGCGCGACGGGCTGCCTTGCCAACTCTTCGAGGCGAAGCTGCCGCTTCTTCTCTCGATAGCGTCGCTTCTCGGCTCGTCTCTTTTCGAGGTATGCCTGCGGGTCTCTTTCGCGAGCAGCAATCCTGCTTTTCCGAATTGAGTCTTTGTGAGTGCGGCAGTAGTCCCGGTTGTATTGGGCTCTACGAAACTTGGCGTCGTTTGCGATTTCTTCGCTCATTTGGTGAACCGCGTATTGCGTGTGGTGTTCAAATGTTTAGGAAACAAGGAGTGGCAATCTATCGGCTCGTCGGGGGGTGTCAAGCAGGCGAGGAAGAAAATCGCAGGGGCTTGGATTTGAGGTGTTTTCGTTCTCTGATTCGGTAGATCGTTGCATATGTATACGGCGGTCTGTGCATATCGTCAACCAAAAATCTGGCCGGCGAGCCGGATGCTCCAGTCGATGCCGGCCGCGATGCTTTGCGCGAGATCCGAGTCGGTGCCGAGCTCCTGTCCAAGCCGCACCCAAAGCAGCGTTTCGAGCAGGCGGTTCCATGTGCGTCTCATTGGGCAGCCTCCATTGCACGAAGCGTGTCGCGGGCTTCGTCCTTAGTGTCGCAGACCGCGACGATCTCAGTCGTGCCTGTGGCAGCGTCGCGGGCCTCGATCTCCCACCAGCGGAAGCCGGGGGTGCGGGGATCTTTGATCGTTATGATGCGGTAGGTGGTCATGGGTTTCCTTTGCGATAGTGCCCGCCGGCCCTGTGCCAGCGGGCGGGGCGGCGGTCAGGCAATAGCGATGCAGACCGAGCCCTCTTTAGGAAGCTGGCGAAGCGTTCCACCGTTGCCGAGGAGCACGTCCGAGACGTGCTCGCGGAGAGTAATGGCGGCGTTGCAGAGAGCCCGCTTTTTGACGTTGGTGTAGTAGCGACCAGCATACTCCAGCACCATGAAGAACTCTTTCATGTCGGCAAGGCTGTCGAACATGATGCAATTACCGTAGCGGTTGTAGCTCACGCCGTATCCGCGAGCATTGCAGTTGTCGGCGGCTTCTTTGCCAACCGCCATTTGATTGCGACCGTAGACCTTGGTGACCAGCGTGCCGTTCGATCCGTTGAGTTCGTAAGTCTTGGCGGCGTTCATCGTTTCGTCTCCCGGTTGGCGTTTGCGAGTCTCATTCGCTCGCATGCCCCAATCATATCGGCAGATCGTTGCATATGCAATAGTGGGAAATGCCGTGGAAAACTCGTTTTCTTGAAAATTCCTACCGCCGGCGTGGCTTCGTTGCCGCCTTGGCAGACTTTGCCGCGCCGCGTTTCGGCTTCTTCGCCGTCTCGGGGTCGCCCTGCCCTCCGCGGTCGCGTCCGCGGGGGAAGCCGACGCCTGGAGCTCGAGACGCCTCTTCCTGCAGGAACGCCTCCACGCTCTTCCTCTGGATCATCCAGCCGTGCCCGGGGATGAGGGTGCCGGCCAGCCGCTTTCCCTCAGGCCGGGGCTTGTCCTCGTCGTAGGCCAGGCGGCAAACGGTGCTAGGGGCGCGAGCGCCGATGGCGTCCATCACCTGTCGAACCGTCATATATCCCGCGAACGGGCTCACCATTGCGATCATTCCTCCAATCGTATCGTGCAACCGTTGCAAATCAAACCGTCCGAGCCATTTGCCCCCGGCCCCCGACCCTCCATAGGATCGGATGCCGGGGTCAATGTTCGAGTGGAGGCGGCGGGAGTCGCCGTTTTGTATACTAATGAACACCTACACACATGAGGGGCATGAATCCGATGACTTTGCGGGAACTGTTCGAGAGATACGCCACCCTTCGTAACCTCGACGCCAAAACGATTTCGCTCTACGGTCAACTCGCCGACCGTGTGGAGCGGTTCCTCGGCCGTGAAGCCACGGTCGGCGACCTCGACGATCTCGTGATCAGCCGGTATCTCCGATGGCGAGCCCAGACGCCGGGGTGGAAGGGGAAGATTCCAAGCGCCGCAAGTGTCCAGAAGGATCGCGTGATGATCCAGGCGGCGTGGAATCTCGCCGCCCGCAAGCGGTGGGCGACCGAGTTCCCAGAACTGCCCCGCATCAAGGTGCCGAAGAGGTTGCCGGCGGGCCGGGCGTACACGGTCGAAGACGTGACCAAGCTCGTGGTGCGAGCCAAACGCCGACAAGGGCACACCGGGGGCAAGCCTTCGGCGTGGTGGTGGTCAACAGTGGTCTACGCCGCCTACTGCACCGGGGAGCGATTCACGGCTCTCACGTCGCTCCGCTGGGCACAAGTGGATCTCGTGCGGCTGAAGGTTGTTTTCCTTGGCGAAACCCGCAAGGGGCACACGCGCGACATCGAGCGAGACATCACGCCCGAACTCGCGAAGATGCTCGCCACCCAGGAAGGCCCGCCGGACGCCTTGGTGTGGCCGTGGGATCGCAAGAGCCGGTCTCAGTGGAGCAGCCTGAAACTCCTCTGTAGGCTTGCTGGCGTGCGGTATAGGGGCTTCCACGGGTTCCGGCGTACTGCCGCCTCATACGCAGCCCTGGCCGGCGGGAAAGCCGCTGCGACGGCCCTGCTCGATCACGCAGATCCAGCCCTCCAGCGGGTCTACGTGGATACCGACATCTGCCCGGAGGAGCGGGCCGTGCTGCCGCCGCTTGATCTCGCCGAGAAGCCGCCTAAGCAGCCAGAGGCATAGACGGCAAGCGGCGAGCGGCG
>RFPR01000182.1 GCA_009928265.1 Pseudomonadota bacterium
GCGAGCCGCTGGTGTCGACACGAAGTTTGCGCGGCAGGGGTCGGACTGGGTACACATCCCGGTGTTCCGAGGCGATGCGCCATACCAGCCAGCACTGTTCTCGCCCGTGTACGAGGTTGAGCATCTGTCCGAGCACAGTGACCCGCACGGACGTATCACCGCCAAGGGGCACTCCCACCGTCGTGACAAGGTCGGGTTCCGTGTTGTCGGCAATCCGGTGGCCTACGCCAACTATGACGACAAGGCGTGGGGGGACTTGTGAGACCCCCACAGCGCTAGAACAGACGGACCATGGTGAGGCAGACCTCACCATCGTCGTCCAGCATCTTCTCCTCGTCGTCGTCCATCTCGGGCCAGCCATGGCTGTAACAGTGCGGCTGCCCGCAGAACTTGTTGTCGATCCCGTGCTGGAGCCATTCCTCGAAGGTCATGTGGAGAACTGTATCAGCGTGGTGTGATACCCTCGTAAGCGATGAGGGAGACGGTCCGATACACGTATTCCGCCCCGAAGGGCACCGCACCTGGGGCGGTGTTCGCTCACGCCCGCACACCCGAAGGGCATGATGCGGCGGTCGGGGCGCTCACCTTCCACCCGCCGATGGCCTGGGTCGATGTGGACGAGGAGGCTGGCACGATGATCTCTACCGCCCAGGCTCGTATCACCGAGGCAGCAGTAGCCAAACCCCTCCAGCGAACCGGAGTTGGCTCGGAGATGTACCGGGTCGCTGAACGAGAACTCGGCGCACCGATCGGCCATTCAGGGACGCTCTCCCCGGCCGGGTACGCCTTCGCCAAGTCGGTCGGTGGGCACATCCCTCCCAGCGTGAACGGGCCGACAACTCCCGAACGGGAGCCGCTGTGGTCGAGCATGGTCGTCAGCGCAGCACTCAAAGACCACCGGAACCGACGCCCGGTTCCCGGCGCTCCGAAGCCCAGTCTCGGCCCACAGTTCCAGCATGAACCGGAGGGTGAGCAACTGGAACTGCCGTTCTGATGCGCTCTCGTAGACGGAACTTTGTAGAGGTCAGTCGGGGACTCGCTCAGGTCCGCCCTGACGAGGTCGACACCCGCCAACTAGGCCCGCACTGGACGACCGAGCCAGAGGTGGCCTGGAACTTTGCCATGAGCAGGGATTTCGACGGGTCCGCTTGGGAAAGCGACGACAATGCGCCGCTGCACGGCACCCTCGTGCACGGGCTTGTCCACAAGCGCCACATCATCCAGCCCGGGACCGACGAGTTTGAAGACTGGTCGGGAGGCGAGGGCGTGTTCGGCCCGAACGGGCCTGAACGTGAGCAGACCGTTCGCCCAGGCGCTCCGGTATGGATTCAAAGCATGAACTGGGCCTCGGACGACGAGAGTGCCAGGCCCATCCACATCCAGCACAAGCAGTTCTTCCGGGGAAGGGCCTGAGCGGTCGTTCTAGTGGGAGTTGATGGAATCGAACCACCGGTACCCGTAGGCCACTGGTTTACCGCCAGTTGAGCGCCCATCGCTCACAACTCCCAAACCTGAGTATCAGTCCGAGGACTCACCTTTGCGCTGACGAGCCGCCCAGTTCTCCACGTACTGCTTGGCCGATTCCAGGGGCATCGTCATCACGGCCTCCTGGACGAGGCGTGCCTCCTGGATCATCTGCTGGAGATGCGACACCACCGCTTCGGCGGTGACGATGTCCAGTGGGGCAGCAACCGTGTAGCCACCTCCCGAGCCAACCATGAGTACCACACTAACGCGCCCGTCTTCTCCAAGTACCAGGCCAGCGCCGAGCGTATCTGCCGTGGGAGTGATGTCTTCAGCCATGAAGTACACACTACACCGGCAAAGGCGTGGTACCTTTGGTTTATGGCTGGTGTAGGTCCTTTCGGGCGTAACCGTATCGAGAGCAACCTGGAGGCAGCCCAGGCTGCTGCTCAGGATTCCGCTTCCCGTAACCGAAGCGGCCGGAACTCTGGACAGATCCGTACGGCAGCAGCCTACGAGTCGACCCGTACCGACTTCGGCCCGTGGGTGGAGACGCCCAACTCGTCCCGTGTGAGTAAGTACCGGTACGACTACCTGAACGACTCCATGCAGGTGATGTGGAAGAACAACATCCGGGCGCAGTCGGGTCCGTCCTCTCCCACAGCGGTACCAGGAACCGTGTATGGCGAGATGGCCAACGGAACGCCGATCACCTACGAGATGTTCCGTCAATTCGCGCGTGCCGTGTCGAAAGGCAAGGCCGTGAACACCATGCTCAACGGTTGGGGCTACCGTGGCATGTCAACTGACGAACGAGACGCCCCATCCAATGGGCGCTATCGTGCACCGTCCCGTGCACGTGACTAGAGGGAGAACACATCGTGGCAATCCGCGTTCGCGGCATCGGGCCTATCTACTGGGGCCTTGACCGGGACCACACTGGAAGCAGATCGTCGTCGTACGCCTGGGTGGTGGAGACCACACCCCCGTACCGCAAGTCGACATGGGGGCACCTGTTCGCCATCGGACGGTACGCCCTGCACTTCGGCTTCTGTGTACGAGAGACCGATCCCAAGGAGATCGCTCGCTGGGAGGGTGAGGGCTTGGGCGTGACTCCTGAAGAGATCGCTGAATGGCGTGGCCCGTCGAACCCTGTTCTCCGCACACCAGCAGAGTGGTGCGATGAGTTCGGTGTGTCCGTCATCGACCCCGATGGATGGCGTGGGGACCTGTCCCTGCCCTGGGAGACCCCGATCACCGAGACCGATTTCTGGCGTCGTGCGATGGTTTCCACCCTCAGCGGTGATTCCCACAGTTGGTGGGGTCAGTCATGATCTACGTGTCGATGATCGTGCGGAGCAACGAGGACGGGTTGTTGGAGATCATCTCCGAGGGAACCGAGATCCAACTCATCAGCCGGGACCTGCTCCGTGAGTTGGTCCTGGCTATCAACCACAAACTAGGCGAGGTTCGGGATCTGGAGCAGCGGTACCTGGAGGCGACCTCCGCTACGGTGCGGGCCAGCCTGGACCACATCACCACCATTGGGGAGTTGCAGACCGCCGCTGAAGAGATCACCCGCCTGCGGGCCGCTGGCGACGCGATGGTGCAACTGATCTGCCTGAATCCGAACACCCCTTCTCAAGAGGACTGGGATGCGGCGGTGAAGAAATGGCGAGACGAAAAGCATGGAGTGGCGAAGTCGGCTAACCTACAATCTCAGTATTTGCATGACAGTAGGGATGTCCGCAGCTTTCAGATTTTCACCGAACGGTGAAATGCCAGAAAACAGTAAAACCAAAAACACAAAACACACATGAGCAAAGTATCATTCGCCACCCCCGTCGCCCCGCTGGAAGAGACTCCGGTCGCGGCTCCCGTCACCACCGCGGTCGT
>RFPR01000183.1 GCA_009928265.1 Pseudomonadota bacterium
ATTTTTATTTATACATATATATTAAATAATTTATATGTATTATACAATATACACATCTTCCGATTATTATTATGAAAAAGAAAAAGAGAAAAATAATTCATTAAAAGAATATGATGGAAATACCCGAATGGATTCAATACTTATTAGAAGAGAAATTAACCAAAAAAAAAATGGTATGCTTGTTACAAAGGAAAACAATAAAAAGCACATTTCCAACCAAAAAAAAAATAAAAGAATATATTGAAAAACAATTATGTTGGCCTTGGAATCTTCCATGGAGAAACGAACAAAAAAAAGTAATCTCCCTTTTTTTTGAAAAAAAACAAGACATTATTGTTCAGGCTATTTTTGGCGGAGGAAAAACCACGATGATGTTGGCCATTATTTTTATCTTGTGTCTCCGCCATCGTTCTACGACCAGCAAGATTTTTTTGTGTGCATTTAATGTATCCATACGAAATGAATTAATCAAAAAAACAAGGATTTTAGGAAAATTAAACATACGAACTTATGATTCTTTAATCTATCAATGTTGTAAAGAAATGAACTATGAACCTTTAGAAGAACTCAATTTTGAAGGAAAAAGAAGATTTGTGCGAGAAAACAAAGAAAGTATAAAACAACAAAAGGAAATAGAATATGTTTTTATCGATGAAACGCAAGATCTAGAATTATCTTGTTATGGTATCTTGAAAAAACGATTTCCAAATGCTAAATTCATGTTTGTTGGAGATGTATTTCAATCTGTGCAAAAAGAACCAAGAGAATCTTTATTGTGGAATTTTATAAACAATACAAAATGGCAAGAAAAAGAAAAGTATGAAACGTTTTTTATGATGGATACGCCGAGAGTTCCAGCATTGATTTTAGAAGAAATCAAGGAAGCTCTTATCAAGTATTATCCAGAATTTTCTTGTGCGATCCCGTTTTGGAAGAGCAGCAGTAACTATATTTTACAACAAGAAAAAGGAATTGAATGGGTCCCATTTTCTTCGTATCGTTTTGTCTATCAAAATCTAGAACAAAAAATAAAAAATGTTAATCCAGAAGAGGTCATGATCTTAACATTTAGCAGTGCAATTACGGTTCGAGGAAGTCTTGGAGATATTGCCAGGTTTCGCAAATATTTTCAATCCAAAGGATACTCTATCAATTCGAATCATAAGAAAATGATGGATGACCGTCTTTTTCTAACTACCGCAAATTCATCCAAAGGATTAGAACGAGATATTGTCTATTGTGTTTTAACTTTTCCTTTAGAATTAGCTTTTTCTAATTTTTCGGACGACCTTGTCATGAACCTGATTACTGTTGCTCTTTCCAGATGCAAACAAAAAATTGTGTTTTATGTTCCAGAATATATCGATCGTTTTAGTAAAGTTTTACGATGTTTTGTTCGTTGTCCCTCTCCTCATTCCAAATCACAAGTAGCTTCTACTCCTCTTCCAATCACAAAAGAAATTACCAAAAAAAAAGAAGGAGGAGGAGGAAATACAAAAAAAGAAAAAGGAGGAGAAAATACAAAAAAAGAAGAAGAAGGAAAAAAATATAATAAAAAAGCAAAAAAACCTTTTTTAGAGTGCAATACATTTCAATATGACCCAACGAATATATTTGAAATGTTAGAAATGGAACACTCCACTACGGAAGTTTTACGTCAAAATATTATCAAATATGAAACAAGGCAATTATTATTACGATATATAAAACAGATTGGATATTGGAATTTAACGGATATAGAAACAATAAAATCTGCATTATCTTGTATCAAGACAGAAGAAGAATGTGCATTTACCGGTATTCTATTCGAATCCCTTTTATTAACATTATGGACTTTTCATTTTCCATCCTCTTTATCTTTACAACAAATTCAACATCATGACTTGTTTTCTGGTCATATTTCCAAAATCCAGGTAGAAATGACAAAATATCAAGAATATATGATACAGAATAGTCGGTTTTTGTGTCATTCAAATCATGGAGGGGAAGAAAAAGAAAAAAAAAGATTTGTAGGATGTTGTATGTATGCCAGACTTCATTTATTTTGTCATCAAAAGATATGGATAGAAATCGATCATTCCAAAGAACAGGTTTTATTTCGTTATTGGAATTCTCTTCTTCCTTCTCTTCAAAAAATTCCTTTTTTTCTTTCTCCCGCCGCCGTTGTCGAAACTTCGGCTCCTGAACAAGCTACTCCTCTTCCTACCACTACTACTACATTTCAAAAAAAAATAAAAACACAAGTGAATATTACAATGCCCTTTTTAAAAGGAATCATGGACGCGGTGTGTGTTTTTGATACTTCTTCTTCTTCTCCCGAAGAAGAGGAAAAAACAACAACCAATCATCATCATTCTAACAAAAAAATAGCTATCTATGAGATTAAAGCGTCTCGTTCTACAGATTGGAAAGAAAAAACATTATTACAAACGCTTTTATACGGACTTATGAATGGACAAGCATTATTTACTATTTATTTGGTTAATGTTTTTTCCAAAAAAGTATGTTGTTATCGCGCTTTTTTTCAAAAAGATTTAATGTGGTTGCGTTCTTTGATTATTCAAGATATCTTGAATTGGAACCTAAATTGTTTTCTTGCAAAAAATATCCAATTTCATAGAAACCGAGCACGACTTGAAGAAGACCCTCCTAAAAAAATCCGTTTTCATCCTCTAACTTCCATCATTATCGATGGTCGCTTTGACGTTTTATCAAAAAAACTAACACAATGCTGTATAGCCGAATTTCAATCTTCTTCTAAAGTTCTCTTGACAAGTCTTGTCCATTCCTCATCGTTTTCTCCTTGTTTTGGTTTTCAAAAAAAAGAAGAAAAACAAGAGCATAGAGATATTTATTCACAACTTCATTCTTGCCTTCAAAAATATATTTCGATTTATGATGTCGAAACCATTTTTGTATCTCCTTTTCTTTTTCCTTATCTTTCCTATCTTCCTAGTGGATATGTTTATGTTTGTCTTCCTATGTTTTCTCATTTTCAAGGTTCCTTTTTTGGTTATGATGAATGGATACATTATATGAAAAAAGAACATGATCTCCCTTTTCTTTCTCCAATCAAGAAAGAAGAACTGAAAAGTAATGACGAAATCATGACACTACTATCTTCAAAAAATGACGTCATTCCTGATACTACATTTCAAAAAAAAATAAAAACAGATTGGAATATGTGTCAGCATACTCTGCCTTATCTTGTTGCAAGTCTTTTATTATCTCCTCTTGTTGCTTTTCAAGAGAATTAATCAATGTTGTGTATTATCCAACCAACAACAACAATTCTATACATTTTTGAATGATATTTTATATTATTCCATATTCCATATTCCATATTCCATAT
>RFPR01000184.1 GCA_009928265.1 Pseudomonadota bacterium
TAGGGCGCCGCTGGTCTTGGCCATCTGCATGAGCGAAAGCATTCCCTCGTACATGCGGGCTCCGCCTGAAGCACAGACAATGATCACCGGACGCTTGGACTTGGTAGAGGCCTCGATGATGCGGGTGATCTTCTCGCCGACCACCGAACCCATGGTTGCGGCCAGGAAGGAGAAATCCATTACGGCGAGTCCCACCGGAATCCCCCCCATGGCACCCGAACCGGTGATCACGGCATCAACGAGTCCAGTTTTTTTTCGGTAGGTGGCCAGGCGCTCCTCATAGGTGGCGACACCCTTGAAACCGAGCGGATCCACGGCGCTCATCGATGCGTCGGTCTCACGGAAACTCCCCTCGTCAACGAGCAGGTTGATCCGTTCGGAAGCCCCCATGGTAAAATGGTATCCGCAACGGGCGCAGACCTTCAGATTCTCCTCCAGGGCGAGGTTGTGCACCATCTCGGAACACCCGGGGCACTTTGTCCAGAGACCCTCAGGCATCTCTCGCTTTTTCTTCTCGGAGATCTTGAGGGTCGGCTTTCTGAAAATAGTCATGAGTATAGATTTTGCACCAAGGAAGGCTCGGATGGAAAGCACGACATCGGCGGGGGCAATGTCGGAAGGATGAAACCTGAAACTTAAACCCTGAAAAGGGCGGCTTCTCCGCTCCGCTCTCTATCACTACTTCAGGTTTCATCCCTCAATCTACCCTCTCGCCACCACCACGGCGGCGATCTCCGCCGCACCCTGTTCTTTCAAGACTGCCGCGCAGGCATCGAGCGTGGCCCCGGTGGTCGAGACATCATCGACCAGGAGGATCGAGGCATCCGGCGGAAGTTGTCTCCGAAGCACGAAGGCCTCCCGAAGATTCTCCATCCGGTGAGAGCGATCAAAACCCGCCTGCTGGGCGGTGGGTCGCGTCCGCTTCAGGAGATCCTGCTTCGGAATGCCCGTGGAGCAAGACAGCACCCGCGCCAGCAGATCCGACTGATTGAATCCCCTCTCCCGTTGCCGTTGCGGATGCAGCGGCACCGGAACCACGGCATCAAAAGTCCGCCCTGATAGCCGTGGATCCTTGAATGCCCTCAGAAGCAGCGTCCCCAGAGGACGTGCCATGGCAATGTCGCGTCCATATTTGAAGCGCTGGATCATCCCGCGCACACCACCCTCATAGCGGCATGCCGGAATGATCGTCTCCAGATGCCAGTGACGGCCGTCACAGTTGGGACAGAGCATCAGTGCTTCCATGGGATGGGAGCAGACCGGGCAACGGTGCTCCGGGGGAGGCAGGATGTCGGCGAGACATGGTCCACAGAAAACAGAGCCTTCACCCTCCGCTTCAGCCTCGATCCGACACCCGCAGAGAGAACAGTGCGGAGGATAGAAGAGATCGAGAAGGATCGCTCCCAAACGGCGCATCGGGGAGAAAAGCCGCTCCCCCTGCGATTGCTCAGGCATATCCGGGAAGGGGGCGTTTTCTCAGCAACACTGCGGCAAGAAATCCCCCCAGCAGCAGGGCTCCGAGCGGAACCATTCCGGTCGGCACTGCACCCGAACATTGCGAAGGCCCGATGAACGGAAGAAGAATCGCCAAGTCAGGCTGGAACACGGAGACCTTGTTGAAAAGCTGCTGGCCGAGAATCCAGACACCATGCAGACCGATCGCCGCATGGAGCGATCCTGTCCGGACCGTCAACCACCCCAGAAGCAGCCCAGCAAAAAAGAGGGTGGCCAGTCCCCAGAGTAACAATGGCCAGGGGGGGAGTGATGCCACAGCCTGAGCAAGCGAGTGAAGACCACTCCAACAGATGACTGTCTCTCCCTCACCTCCACCTCCTCTAGGAAGATTGAAAAAATGAAGGAGGGCGAAGGGGATCGCCGCAAGGAACACCGCTACAGAGGGAACCATTACCTGACGGAGCAGACCGAGGAGGACGCCGCGAAAGAGAAACTCCTCCAGCAGCGCCACGGCTACGGCTGTTGCCGTGACACGTGGCAGGGCATGCAGGAACGCGGGTTCCCAGTCGGGGGCGAGAGTGCAGGCACCAAACCATAGAAAGGAGGGGATCATGAGTGCCATACAGAGCAAACCTGCGGTCATTCCGATCCCGAGATCACGAAACGGACGGGGATTGGGCACGAGTGAAAAAGATCGAAGCGAACGGATGCGCAGCGATCGAAGAAGCGGAATGAGAAGGACGATCGCCGCGACCTGAATGCTCCTGGAGAGATAGCGGTGGAAGGGCATTCCCTGAATTTTCCCGAGAAAACCGCCAAATAGATCGGGGGAAAGCCGATGGATCAGCTCCCAGGCCTGCGGAGCCGCCAGCGCCCCAGCCAGCACAACGGCGGCCAGGTAGAGAAAGATCTTCCCGAGGGAACTCACGCCGGAGAAAGTAGCATCAGGCAACATGAGAGGAAACCACGAATGGACGATCCGCGATGTGGACGGAGTGAAACGGGAGATCCGTGTCATCAAGGAGGCTGGCCTTTTCCGCTTCCAGAGCAAGCGGGCCGACGAGGAACGCTGGACCTACTACGACAACAAGAAGACCAAGCCACCCGCCGCCGACATCGAGGGCCTCATCGACGTGCTGGAGCGCAAGTACCAGCGCAAGCGTGCACCCTTCAGCGATCTCCAGTTGGCCAAGCGAATGCTGACGGAGTTGCCAAGGTAAGTAAGTAGCGTTTGGGAGTTGGGAACTGGGTGATGGGAGTTAGAAGTAAAATCCACTCTAATAAAAAAACCCGCTCCTTTGCCGGAAGCGGGGCTTTTGAAAAATAAAGGGAAGGCTATGCCTTCTCGACCTGCCAGTACTCCAGCTCCACGGGCGTGTCGCGACCGAAGATGCTGACCGAAACACGGAGCTTGCCGCGCTCTGGATCGACTTCCTCGACGATGCCCTGCTGGTTCTGGAAGGGGCCGTCGGCCACCTTGACCTTGTCACCGACCTCGTAGGAGATCTTGGAGGTGACGGTGTCCTCGCGCTCCTTCATCTGGGCGAGCATTCCCTCGACCTCTTTCTTGCGCATCGGGATGGGCTTGTCCTTGGTGCCGGCAAACCCTATGACGCCGTTGGTGTCCTTGATGAAGTACCAGGTCTTGTCGATGAGTTCGTTGTTCTCATCGAGGAGGTGCATGTTGACGATGAGGTACCCGGGGAAGAACTTCCGGGTGGTCTCGGTCTTCTTGCCACGCTTGATCTCCTGGACCCGCTCGGTGGGGATGAGCACCTCGAAGACGTGATCGCCGACCTCCTCGGTCTTGATGCGCTTGACGATGT
>RFPR01000185.1 GCA_009928265.1 Pseudomonadota bacterium
GTGATCGCGTAGAAGCTCTCCTTGATCCGCCTGATTCGGTGGAGTTCCACCAAGGCTCCCGAGAGGAGTTCGTCTCGGACGACGACACGGGGCACGAGCGTCACCGCCTCGGCTTCGCGTGCCAGCAACCGGAGCATCGCCATATCGGTGACCTCCGCCACGATTTGTGGGCGCACCCCGTGTTGTTCCAGCAGCAGGTCAAAGGGGCCCCGGATGCTGCTCTCCAGAGTCGGCAGGACCATCGGCATTTCTTCGAGTGATTCCGGGAAACGGAAGCGTGCATTCTTCCGGTGAGCAACCAGGCTTACCTCCTGTTCGTCGAGAAGGTGGCTGCGAAGATCGGTCTCGGCATCACGTGGAACCGGCAGGTTGGAGAGGACCAGGTCGACCGCGTGCGCCTCAAGCATTCCGAGTAGGTCCCGTAGGGCGCCGGTCCTCAGCACCAACTCGACGTCCGGACGTAGGAGGAACGGGCGGAGCAGTTCGAGCTGGAAGTTCCGCGAGAGGGTGGCGACGGCTCCGACGCGCAGGATCTGACGTTGTTTCGGCACTCGGTGTTTGAGTGCGTCGAGAAGTTCCTCGCCGCTTCGAAAAATCGTCTCGGCATAGTCGAGCGCAAGGCGGCCCGCCTCGGTCAGTTCCAGGCGCTTCTTGCGCCGCTCGAAAAGCGCCTGGCCAAGTCTCTCCTCGAGTTGGCCGAGCTGGATGCTCAGCGCGGAGGGCGAGATGCTGAGGTGCTCGGCCGCGCGGGTCAGGTTGCCCGTCTGTGCGATCGCCCGGAAGTAACGGAGGTGATGGTAGTTGAGGAAGGACACGTGATGTTTTAGTTAATCAAACGAACTATTAAAAATCATCTATTGGATCAATAAGAATGAGGCCTCTTACGATGGGCTCATGAACTTACACGACCCATCCGTTGCTCTTCTCCCGCTCCTAGTTCCTCTCCCGCTCCTGGCCGTGCTCCTCCTGCCCAGGGGAGTCGCCAACGCGATCCCCAAAAGTATCGGCAAGGCCGCCCAATTCCTGGGGCTGCTTTCACTCCTCCTCTCGCTCGTTTCGGCCGGAGCCCTGGTGCTTGCGGGGCATCCCTTGGCCTTCACGGCGGCCTCGTGGGGGCCGGTCGCCATTTCCACCTACTTCGACCCCGTCTCCGCGGTGATGCTGGTGCTGGCGGCCTTCCTGGCGGTGGCCGTGATCCGCTTCTCGGGGAATTACCTGGGAGGCAATCCCGATCAGGGGCGGTTCTTCAAGTGGCTTTCGGTGACTGCAGGTTGCGCGCTGCTGCTGGTCGTCTCCGGAAACCTCGCCCTCTTCGTCCTCTCGTGGATGGGGGTCAGCATGGCCCTGCACAAGCTGCTCACCTTCTATCCCGACCGGCCAACCGCTCTCCTTGCGGCCCGCAAGAAGTTTCTCTTCAGCAGAATCGGCGACCTCGCCCTCCTCGCCGCGCTCTGGACCGCCTGGCACGCCTTCGGAACCCTCGACTACGCCACCCTCTTTGCCTCGACGTCAGGGGATGCCGGTAATCATTCGGGATCGATCCAAGGCATCGCGCTCCTCCTGGTGCTGGCGGCGGTGTTGAAGTCGGCCCAGTTCCCCTTCCACGGATGGCTTCCCGACACGATGGAGACCCCCACGCCGGTCTCGGCCCTCATGCATGCGGGCATCATCAACGCCGGCGGCTTCCTCATCATCAGGTTCAGCCCGCTCATGGCCAAGGCTCCCCATGCGCTCGAACTGCTCGCCGCCGTCGGGGGATTCACCGCCCTGTTCGGTTCCCTCGTCATGATCACTCAGACCAGCGTGAAGCGGACGCTCGCCTTCTCCACGGTCGCTCAGATGGGCTTCATGATGCTGCAATGCGGCCTCGGGGCCTTCGCGCTGGCCCTGCTCCACATCGCCGCCCACTCGCTCTACAAGGCACACGCCTTCCTCTCCTCGGGAAGCGTGATCGCCGGGTTAAGGGCCGCGGGATCCCCGCCTGCCCGGCGCTACCGGGGAATCCTCGGCGCCCTCGCCGCCTTCTCCGTGGCTGGCGCTCTTGTCGGGCTTCTTTCACTCCTCTCCGGCGGCGCCCTGTGGGCCGACTCCGGACGGTTCGGCCTGGGACTGATCCTTGCGGTGGCCCTTGCCCAGCTGCTCTGGCACTGGTGGTCGACTTCCTCGGGAATCATCGGTCTTCTCTCTGGACTCGCCGTCGCCGCCGGCGTGGGTCTCCTCTCGGTGGCCCTCCACGAGGGGACGCGGCATCTGCTCGGAGCCTCGGTCGCTCCCGCTCCCACGTTCACGCTGGCCTGGCCGATCGCGTTGATCACGGCGTTCTCTTTCCTGCTGCTCGCCCTCCGCGCCTTCCTTCCCCCGACATGGGTCTCGACCGCCGCGGGCCGGACCCTCTTCGTCCACTCCTACAACGGCTTCTACGTCAACACGGCGGCCAACCGCCTCATCGCCTCCCTCTGGCCTCCCAGCGCCCGGAAATCCTGATCCTTCCAACCCGAGAACCTCACCTCCAATCCCCCGTCATCATGAACACCATCGATTCCACCCTCACGTTCAAGGCGCAGGCCGACGAGGCCCTGTCCCGGATCGCGCCGCTCTGGCCGCTCTCGCGGTTTGTCGCCGTGAATCCCTTCGTCGGGCTCTCTGGCATGCCCTTTACTCAAGCCGCCGAGGTGCTGGCCCGGAATGCCGGAACGCCCCTTGCACTCCCTCCCTCCTTCTATCTGGAACGACACCTGGTCGGAAGGATCACATCCGAAGATCTACGGAGGGCGATCGGTGAGTTTGGTGCGGACCTTTACCCAGAGGATCTCGTCACCGCACTCAGTGCGGATGCATGGGAGCTTCCCCCCACTTCGCCGGGTTGGCCGAGTGCGCGGATCGACGCGGAGTCGGGAACCCGGTGGGGTACCTTCATCACGGAGGAGATTTCCAAATGGTGCACGGCCTATTTTGACGGCGGCCAGGCACTCTGGGGTTTTCCGTGGAAGGGAGAGCCGCTTTTCAGGGCATGGAGGCAAGCGGCCGCGCTCGACAGGAATCCCGAGACGGCAGGTCTGAAGGGATGGCGGAACTTTGTGGGGGGGCTTGGAGATGATCCCGCCGTCGAAATCGATCGGGCTTCATGGCAGTTGGGATTGGATGGGGACGGGGCAACCGAGGTCTTTCACTCCCTGCTGCTCGGCATCGGGGGATGGGCCGGTCACCTACAATTCTTAGCCCATGAAAAAAAACTGCAGGGCGAGGCTGACGACACCCTGCGGCATCTCCTCGCCATCAGG
>RFPR01000186.1 GCA_009928265.1 Pseudomonadota bacterium
ATTGTGGTCGGATCACCAAGCAACCGGCAGCACTTGCGACAGGGGGCAGTCAATCGTGGTGTAGCCTTCGGCAAACTCGTCGTCCCAAACACGAACAGCGACCAAGCGGCCCTCGCCGAGAAACTCAATGACTTTGCCGACGCGGCCGTTGGCCCAGTAGCTCTTGGCAAAGTTGATTTGCACGCGACTGCCGACCGTCAGCGTGCGGCTGTTTTGCTGTTCGATCTGTTTCCGGTTCAGCGCCTTGGTCTTCATCGTTTCGTCTCCCGGTTGGCGTTGCGTCAGGTCTCATTTGCCTGACGTGGGTACTGTAGGCTATCGGTAGTTGGGCGTCAAGGGCATGAATCGGATTTTTTGGGGGGCGTTTTCTGCGGGGAAAACGCTACTTCTTCCGCTTTGCCGTCTTCCGCTTGGCGGCGGGACGCTTGGCAAGGTGCTTTTTGCCCTTGGCCCTGGTGCTCAAAGAGTCGCGCACCTCGGCGGCAGATCGCTTTTCAACGAGCCGCAGCCGCTTTCCTAGCATCCGGCTGGCAAGCCTGCCGTCGCGGCACAGAGCTCGAACCCAGCCGTCAGTGCAGCCCATGAAATCGACCGCCTCGGGGATCGTGAGGTAGTCGATTCCGTCGATGTTGTACGCCATCGTGACCATACCCTCCATGCTACCGCTAGGCGGCAGATAGTCAACAAAGCCGCCCCTACGGGCTATCCCGGTAAAATGGGCTGACCGTCTACTATCAGCGGAGGGCATGGGGGCAGTTGACACACGTACACTGCCCCCGTGTACACTACAGAAAGGACAGAAAAGACCATGGAACTACAGAATCTTCTCACAGAACGATACGCGATCCTGCACAATCTCTGCGGTCGGTCGGTCATTCTCTTCACCCACTCCATCGACCGTCTGTCGGATTTTCTTGGGCGACCCGCAAAGGTGTCCGATTTGGACGATCTTACCGTCAGCCGCTTCGTCCGGTGGCGGGCTGTCACCCCGCACAGGGGCAGGATCGCAGCCCCGGCAACCGTCCGAAAGGATCTCGCCCAGTTGGTCAGCCTATGGAATCACGCCGCCAAGAAACGCATGCCCGGAGCGAACGGCGAGCCGTTGGAGTTCCCCGATCTGCCCCGGAACCTCATACGCGTGCCCACGAGGCCGCCACGCGGCTACACGGCAGACGAGGTGGCTGCCATCGTCCGAGAGGCTAGGAAGCGGTGTAGGCCCATCGGGCCTGCCAAGGGGGCTTGGTTCTGGGAAACCCTCGTGCTCGCCGCCTGGTTCACCGGCGAGCGGATCGGCGGGCTGTTGCGGGTTCGCTGGTCGGAGGTCGATCTGGAGGCGGGAGCGATCACGTTTCTCGGGGAAACCCGGAAGGGCGGCATCGAGACGATCAGCAGGGCGATCCCGGCGAGCCTCTGCGAGCTCCTCGCCCGCCACCGCCGGGCTCCGAACGATTACGTGTGGCCGTGGCTGTCGCACCGCAAGAAGCAGGACACGATCTACCAATCGCTTCGCCTGCTCTGCGAAGACGCCCGGGTTCAGCCGCGCGGGTTTCACGCGATCCGCAAGGCATCCGGCTCCTACGTGGCAAAGGCAGGCGGCGACGCAACCGCCCATCTGTCGCACGCCGACAGCAAGACCACGCGGAAGCACTACCTCGACGAGACGATCACGGGAAAGCAGTCGGCTCTCGACTACCTCCCGCCTTTGAACCTCGACGAAGACCCGCCCGAGAAGCCCCGGTAACGGCAAGCGGCGAGCGGCGGCTCGGGTAAAGGGAGAAACCCCGGCCGCCGCTCTAGCCGCCGCCCGGCTCCGGGTGTGCGATGTTCTCCCGGGCCGCGATGATCGCGAGCAGCCGCTCACGCTCCTCGAGCAGCCGCCCGATCATGCGGGCTGCGGTGCCGTTGGTGGCCGTCCAACTGTTGCTCGGCCCGTGCCGGCCGACGAACTGCCACGCCTCTTGGGCTTCGTCCTCGGAGTACGGCACGCGGCGATCAGTCTGCGATCCACTCATCGGCTTTATCTCCTACCCACTCTGCGGCGAACATGAGCAACTGCGCAGGCAGTGCGATTGATGCCGCGAGGATCGTCAGCGTCCAGGCGATCACGTCACGCATGCCGTTCCTCCCTGTGGAGCAAAAGAGCCAAGAGCGAGTAGGACGCGAGGTCGAATAGATTGTCCTCGAGCGACTCGTTCTCAAGGCGGCCGGTGGCGTTGTACGCGGCGAGTCGCGTCACCTTGTCGCTCAATCGCACCATCGCGCCACGCCACGCGGCGATGCCAACGAACTTCGCGCCGTTGCGAATGTTTGCCAACGGGTCGCCGCCGGTCGGGCATCCGTAATCTCGACTCTTGCGGCGGTGCATCTCCTTCAGTTGGTCGCACAGGTCGAAGAACGCCTGCGAGGTGGGGTGCACGCTCTCGCCGAGAAGGCTATCGCCGACGAGCCGCACGTCATCATCGAACCGCGGATCGTCGAGCGCCTGCACGTTGCGGTCGATGATTTCCATGATCGTCGGCGAGTTTTCGTCCTGCGGATCGTACCACTTCTCCGCTGGCTTCCCGGCGGCAACGGCGGCGATCCTCGAGCCGACAGCCTGGCGGAGCGCGGCGTTGGCTTCCTCGAATGCCTGGGTCATTTGGTTCCCTTTCGTAGGTCTCGATCACAGAACAACGGATACGCTCGCGTCACTTCCTGCCTGCCGTGATCGACGATTGCCATTCCTTGACACGGCCGCTCTGGAGAGGCGACGCGTTCAGCGTATGGCGAGTGTCCAATCACCGATCCGTTCGCGATGTACCGCGCTCCGCGCAGCCAGCCCCATGAGTGGTAGTGCCCGAAGATCGTGAGGTCGGCCCGCCGCCCGGCATCCCACCGGGCGATCGCCTTGCTCGCTGGCAGCGCGAGACCGTAGACGCCACCAGCGAACCGAATGGAATGACCGTGGGTCGTGCGCACGAGGAACCCGTCGAGATCCACGTAGCCGAGATGCCCTTCGGCAATCTGCCATCGCACGTTCTTGTTTTGCTCCTCGCGGGCAAGCGTGAAATACATCAACTGTTCCCACGAGTGGTCGAGCTCGGTGGCGATTCTGTTTTTCTCGGTGCTCCGCCCGTGGTTCCCGGCGTTCGTGCACACGATCACCTCGCCCGCCTGGGCAGCGATCGCGTCGATCATTCGTCGCAGCCGTTCGGCGATCCACCGCGTCGCGTTCATCGGTGAGAGTTGAGCGACTTCGGCACAGTCTGGATGAATA
>RFPR01000187.1 GCA_009928265.1 Pseudomonadota bacterium
TCATCCTTCATCCTTCATAATTCTCTGATGCCCATGATCCACCCCACGGCGATTGTCGATCCTGCAGCCCGACTTGCCTCCGATGTGGAGGTGGGTCCTGGAGCGATTATTGAAGCGGGTGCGGTGATCGGAGAAGGATGCCGGATTCAGGCGCGCGCCATCATCACCGGTCATGTGAAGATGGGTGCGCGCAACACGATCGGCTACGGGGCGATCGTGGGATCTGATCCGCAGGATTTTTCCTTCAAGTCAACAATTCGCAGCTTTGTGGAAATCGGGGACGACAATGTGATCCGCGAATATGCCACGATCCATCGTGCGACCAAGGAGGGCGGGGCGACCCGTCTCGGGAACAATAACTTCCTCATGGTTGGAGTCCATATGGGGCATGACTCCTCGGTCGCTAACCGCGTGGTGATCGCCAACAATTGCCTACTCGCCGGACATGTCGAGGTGCAAGACGGGGCGGTGCTGGGCGGCGGCTCGGTCTTCCACCAGTTCCTCCGTGTAGGAAAGCTCTGCATGGTCCGGGGAGGGGAGCGCTTCAATAAGGACATTCCCCCGTTCGTCTCCGCTTACGGCACAAGCCTTGTCTCCGGGATCAATGCCATCGGACTGAAGCGCGCGGGTTTCTCCGCGGAGGCCCGCATGGAGATCAAGAGGGCATTCAAGCTGGTCTATAGGGAGGGCTTCAATATCTCCCAAGCCATTGAGGAGTCCAAAAAGCACTCCTGGGGGCCCGAGGCGCAGTATTTCCTGGATTTCATTGCCTCGGCTCAGAGGCGGGGCGTCAGTTCAGTCGCCCGTCGCGGAGTATCCGTGGCAAGCGAACAGGAGTAACAGCGTCAGGCTCTGCTTCGAATCAATCCTTGCTAAGAATCGTTTCTAAGGGCCGCGAGCGCGGCCTGATGGACCAATTTCACGGGGACACTATGGCTCTTAGCCGCTTCCGCACACGAAGAGAATTCAGGTGATTGCTGGAGGGTTTTTCCGCCGAGGGTCCCGACTTTCACCGCGATCTCACCGTAGGCTGTGGTGACCGACTCATGGTGGCGCGCCAAAATAATGCGCTCCATCCGGTGTCTGCGGATTCCGAAGGCTGTTGTCTCGCTCAGGATGAGTTCAGAGAGTTTATCCTCCAGATCGGGGTGGCAGATCACCTCGAGGATCCAGCCCGAGCGCCCCTTTTTCATGACGGTCGGAGTCAGGGTGGCATCCAGAGCGCCTGCCTCCAAAAGACGCTCCAAGGCATGAGCAGCATGCTCCGGGGTCAAGTCATCGAGGTTACTGCGGATTTCCACAATCTCTTCCGTAGAATGTCCATTTTGAACTGATTCTCCCAGGATCAGGCGCAGTGCGTTGGGGCGGTTTGGAGTATTTCGGGATCCCAAGCCATACCCAATCTTGGAAACGGACATTTCAGGCATGATTCCGAAGGTCGCGGCAAACTCCGCCACCAGAGCCGCACCCGTCGGGGTGATGTGCTCCCATGGCTCCTCCACCTGACGGAGCGGAATTCCTTCCAGTAGTGCCAGAGTAGCCGGTGCGGGTAGAGGGAAGGTCCCGTGAGCGCAGTGAATGTGTCCCGAGCCCTCGGTCAAAGCACCACAGGTGATTCTCTCGACACCGAGTGATTCGAGTCCGGCGCAGGCGGCCACGATATCGGCGATGGAGTCCTCGGCCCCGACTTCATGAAAGCCAACGCGTTCCGGTGGTACACCGTGGATCCGGCCCTCGGCCACGGCGATTCTGAGGAAGACGGCAAGGCAACGCTCCTTCACCCGTTCCCCGAGAGCGCTTTGTTTCAGCAGTGCAACTATCTCGGCATGATTCCGTCCATGGGAATGATCATGAACGTGGGGGTGCTCATGGTGATGCCCGTGTTCCTCATGATGGGCATGGGAATTTCCATGATGGTGCTCGTGATGATGGTGATGGCCGGCATCGGCTCCCTCGTGCCCGTCATGCCCCTCGACCAGAAAACGCCAACCGGCGATCCCGCCTCGCTCAGCCCTCTGAAAGCGGTAAGCAGGTAGTTCTATCGGCAGGGAAGAAAGAGCTGTCTGGAACACTTCTTCGGGCACTCCGAGGTCGCGTAATGCCGCTACAGTCATGTCGCCGCTGATGCCGGCGAAGGCGTCGAGATGGAGGGTCTTCATGGTGTATTCCGGATTGGAAGGTGATTTCATTCTCTCATGCTCCGGGCGATGACGGAAGCACCCCGTCGGGCAGGATGAAAAAAATCGGTTCCGGGGTCATGATCATGTGGTCATCCGGGGGCTGGTTTGTTAATTCATTCCACTCACGAAATGTCTCAGAACGATTCCCTATCCATTCCCCAGCAAAACGCGGCGCTCTACAACGTGGAGGGATGGTCCGAGGGATACGTGGTCGTGAACCCTGCGGGACATGCCGCTATGAGGCCTAGGCGCCGCGAGGGGGAGGAGATCGACCTCATGGATCTGGTCGCTGAGGCCAAGGATCGAGGGCTGCGTTTCCCACTTCTGGTTCGTTGCCATGATCTTCTTCGCGATCGTGTCCGTCGCCTGAATGAGTCCTTTGCCAAGGCCATCGAGGAGTGCGGCTACAAGAACTCCTACCGCGGCGTTTTCCCGATCAAGGTCAACCAGCTTTGCGAGGTCGTTGAGGAGATCGTCGACGCGGGCCAGCAGTATCATTTCGGCATCGAGGCCGGCAGCAAGCCGGAGATGATCGCGGCGCTCGCGGTCCATTCCGATCCCGAAAGCCTCGTCGTGGGCAACGGCTACAAGGATGACGAGTTCATCCGTGCCGCCCTGCTGGGGTTGAAGCTCGGCAAGAAGGTGATCCTCGTCGTCGAGAAGTTGGAGGAGTTCCACCAGATCCTGGCCGTCGCCAAGCAGGTGGGGGTACAGCCGATGATCGGCGCCCGTGTCCGTCTCCTCTCCAAGGGGGCCGGTAAGTGGGCGACCAGCGGCGGTGAGAATGCCAAGTTCGGTCTCTCGACCGCCGACCTGGTCTCCATGAGCGACACGCTCCATGCCGAGGGTATTCCCGACGCCCTTGTCCTGCTCCATTACCACGTCGGATCCCAGGTGCCCGACATCCAGACGATCAGCCGGGCCACGCGCGAGGCCGCGCGCTTCTACGCGATGCCGTTCTGGTTTCAGGTCGACGCGCACGAAGACGACCCGGCGAAGGAAGAGCACTACCGCACGCTTTTCCCGCTCTTTCACTACGGCACCGCGCCGAACGAAGA
>RFPR01000188.1 GCA_009928265.1 Pseudomonadota bacterium
GGTGGTCAGCGCGACGAGAACCACCCGAACCGCAAAGTCGACTCGGGCCGATTCGGACCCTTCACGCGTGAAGAGAACGAACGGTTGGACAAGCAGTTCGGCACCGATCCTCGCAGCCCCCTGCACACGTCCAACCGATTCCCCGATCCACCGGCCAACGGCACTGGAAAGTCATGACCGTCCTGAATGGTGGTCAGCGCGACGAGAACCACCCGAACCGTCAGGTGAGCCGGAAGCGCGGCCAGCAGGCCATGCTGCCTGGCGGCCGCATTCCCGGTGCCGACGACAAGGGGGACACCCTGGACCCCCGTGACTTCCCGAACCTTTCACCGGATCAGGTGAAGTTGGCCAACGATAACTACGCAGCCTTCATTGCCCAGTATGGGCCGTTGAAGCACCCCGGTAAGCGGGGGACGTTCTGAGTGTTCCAGCACCCGGCTCTCCAGGGGATGGAGAACGCCCTCAAAGCGTTCCAGACCCCTTCGGCGGGTCGCCCGAAGAAGAACGTCCGCCCACTGATGCTCCGGTCCACTGATCGGCTCGCCAGCGGTTGGACGTTCATCAACGACACACCTCCCGCCATTCAGGCGGCACAGGACAAGTACATCAAAGCCAGTCAGTTGCCGCCAGGTCTCGCTCCCACCCGCACCCAGATCGGGGAGAAGCAGCGTGGCGCTGCCATCTCCAAGGGCTGGCGTAACCCCACAGCGAGGTACTGACATGCCCAGAGCACCTCAGCGTGACGGGGCGTTTAGTCCTATGCCCACCAAGTGGCTACCCCAGCAGACCGCAGCGGTGGCAAGCCGACTTGTCCGCACATATGAGCAGACCCCTCAGAACTTACGTGACGCTGGGGCGCAGTTCTACCCGCTGTGGAACGAGACAGCAGAGCACATCGGTACTGCCATCGGGAAGACTACCGAACATGGCGCTGCGATTCTGGCGCATCTCTCACCTTCTAACGAAGCCGAGATGAACCGTATGCAGGGTATGCAGATCGCCCACTCCATGTCCGATAAGGCTCTCGCTGCCATGGTCAAAGCCGGTGAACACTCAACCATGGCCAAGAGTTTCGAGGTGCGTTCTCGGAGTGCAGTACCCGGGTCACCGGAACACTCGTCACTCCTGGCCGAACACGCCAAGCACACCGCCGAGGTACAGCGCCTTCGGGGTGTTGCGGGGGTCGTTGGTACGCCTCTAGGGAACCTCGGTTCTCGTGAGATGGGCAACGCTGCTCGGGTAATCCTGGGTGAGCACGACGACGATCCCCTTGGATCACTTGGGTCTATGAAGATTCGGGACTTCGGTGGCGATATTGCAGACCCGTCAAGCCCCCGAGTAGCCATTGACACGCATTATCACGACGCTGCGGTTGGTCGCCAGGACATCCCGTACCAAGCGAATCGTGGTCTGGAAGCGGTAGGCCGATACGAGTCCTTCCAGCATGCATCGTCGCTGGCACACGAACGTGTTAGGGCTATGGGAATAGACATCCCTCATCCAGCATTCATGGGCGGTGTCTGGTACCAACAGCAGCAAGTCAAGGCACAGAACAACCCGAACGCCCGCAAGTCGCGTCTTGCTAGCGAGTCAAAGATCGCCCGAGTTCGGGCAGACCCGGCTAATCAAGCCTTCCTGCCCGAAAGTCACGGCCTGCCCCCGTCCTTCAACAAGATCTCGGTATGACCAAGCGCCCTCTCCAGCCCGGTACGGATCCGCTCCAGGCAGCGGATCATGTCTTGAAACTCCTCATCATGCAGGGGATCGGCAGTGAGGTACTCTGTGATGTCCTCGACAAGCGCCTTCGCTTCGTCAGCCTCAAAGTGCAGCGTCATACTGCAATCGTAACAGGATCTTTTGCATGAGCGGCATCTCGTTCCAGTCCCCGTCATACCGGGCTTCGCAGTCTGACCTGACCATCGCCATCAGCCCACTGGGCCTCGTGGAACTTGCAGACGAAGAGTTTGAGGTCCACGGGCCGAGGCTCAACCGTTACGCTTCCAACTGGGCCTGGTTCCTTGGTCATCACTGGGCGTACCGCCGGGAGGCGGGCGAGTCGCAGTTGACCTTCAACTGGGTCCGTGCCTTCTCTGACTTCCTGGTCAACTTCTCGTTCGGGAAGGGCGTGAACTTTCACAGCCCCGAGGCCACGTCTGCGATCATCCCGCACGCCCTGAAGCGGGTCTGGGAGATCGACAACAACAAGCCTTCGATCATCACCGAGATCGGCCAGTTGGGGTCGGTGTCGGGAGACGTGTTCGTGAAAGTGGCGTTTGAAGAGCCGTATGTCGACGCCACCGGCTTGCCGATCGACGGCAAGATCCGCATTCTCCCGCTGAACCCGGCCTTCTGCTTCCCCGAGTTCCACCCGCATGACCGCACTCGGCTGATCCGGTTCAAGTTGAAGTACAAGTTCTGGGGCACCGCTGGCGACGGAACACGACAGGTGTTCACCTACGTCGAACTGATGACCGAGGACACCATTGAGGAGTACATCAACGATGAGTTGATCGACGCTCGTCCGAACCCGTTGGGGGAGATCCCGGTCGCCTTCTGCCCCAACTACGCAGTGGCGTCCAGCCCCTGGGGCCTGTCTGACATCCAGGACATCATCGGCCTGAACCGTGAGTACAACGAGAAGGCCACGGAGATCTCGGACATCATCAACTACCACGCCAGCCCGGTAACGGTCATCATCGGTGCCAAGTCATCGAACCTGGAGAAGGGTGCCAAGAAGGTCTGGGCGATCGGTAATAAGGACGCCAGCATCCAGAACCTGGAGTTGCAGACCAACTTCACAGGCCCGCTCGGCTACATGGAACTGCTGAAGCAGGCGATGCACGAACAGACCGGCGTTCCCGCCACCGCCTTGGGAACGCTCCAGCCGATCTCCAACACCTCTGGTACCGCCCTTCAGTTGCAGTACCAGCCGTTGATGCTGAAGCACGAGCGCAAGAAGGTGCAGTACGTGCGCCTGTTTGAGCACATCAACGCCCTCATCATGAAGCACGTCTTCCTGTACAAGCCAAACCTTGCCAAGTACGACCCGTACGTGGCTGGGGTGATGCTGAAGCCGGACCAGATGGCAGAACTGGACCCCCGTGACCCGCTCTCATACCGGACTTACGTGGATTGGCCGTCTCCGATGCCGATGGACACGCTCATC
>RFPR01000189.1 GCA_009928265.1 Pseudomonadota bacterium
TCTACGCTACTGGAAAGTCGGCCCAGGTCAGAACGTCGGAATCGTCGGACTCGGTGGACTCGGCCACATGGGGATCAAGTTCGCCCGGTCGCTCGGAGCCCATGTCACCTGCTTCACGACCTCGAAGTCCAAGGTCGCCGACGCCCAGCGTCTCGGAGCCCATGAGGTTGTTCTCTCCTCGGATGCCGATGCGGTGGCCAAGCTGGCCCATCGTTTCGACTTCATCCTTGATACGGTCTCGGCCAATCATGATCTCAATACCTATCTCGGCCTCCTGAAACGAGAAGGTACCCTCTGCCTCGTCGGAGTTCCACCCGAGGCCGCAGCCGTACACGCCTTCGGTCTTGTCATGGGACGCAAACGCCTCGCAGGTTCCCTCGTCGGAGGTCTCCCCGAAACCCAGGAGATGCTCGATTATTGTGCCGAGCACGGGATCGTGAGCGATGTCGAGGTCATCCCAGCCTCCGCGATCAACGAGGCCTACGACCGCATGCTCCGCAGCGACGTGAAATACCGCTTCGTGATCGACATGGCGACCCTCTAGCAGGGCGTGCGGACAGAACTTCCGAAAAAGCCCCCTTCCGAAAAAGCCCTTATGCCTTGATATCCTCCGACGCCGGAGGATTGGGATTCCGCTCCGCAAGGGTCGCGGAGGGTATTACCCCGGATTCCGTCGGCGCTTTGGTGTCCAATGCAGTCGATTGAACACCCGTCGGTGATTCGATTTTGGGAAGCGGGGGCACGCCTGTGATTTCACGCTGAAAGTCCTCTTTTGCGCGCTGAAGCTCACCGAGCGCCTTGCCGAGACCTCGGGCAATTTCAGGGATTTTCTTCGGACCAAAAAGGACCAGAGCAAGAATCCCGATGAAGATCCACTCGGGGGCCGCCGGCATGCCGAAGGCGAGCTGTGGAATCATGGTCAGGAAAGCAGGGGGAGCGCCGCCTCGAGCGAGGCACTATCGGAGATGCTGATGACCTCGGTTCCCTTGCGGATGCGACCGACAAGACCGGCAATGACACCGCCGGGTCCGAGTTCGAGAAATCGGGTGATGCCCGCGTGATCGATGAGATACTCGATGCTTCCGGTCCAGCGCACCGAGCCGGTGACCTGGTCCGCGAGCGCCTTACGGATCGCATCGGGGGATGACGCTGGCAGAGCGTCGATGTTGCTGATCACGGGAACCCCGGGATTCTGAATGGCAGTCTCAGCCAGCACCGCGCTGAGTCGCTGGTAGGCGGGCTCCATCAGGCGGGAATGGAAGGCTCCCGCCACCGTGAGCTCCACGGCCTTACGGGCTCCGTATTCCTTGGCCATGCCGACGGCGAGGGCGATCTTCGACTTCTCACCGGAAATGACGATCTGGCCAGGACTATTTAGATTTGCCACATCGACATCGGCCGCGGCGGCCAAATCGCGAACCTGCTGTTCCTCGGCACCGATGATGGCGGCCATCCCCCCCTCGGTCGCCTCGCAGGCTTCCTGCATGAAGCGGGAACGCTGGTCGACCAGACGGAGACCAGTCTCGAAATCAAAAGTTCCCGACGCGGCATGGGCCGTGAATTCCCCCAGTGAAAGGCCCGCGGCGGCATGGAAGCTCAGGGAGGGGAGTTTCTCTCTAAGGACGGAGAGGACAGCGAGCCCATGGGTATAGAGGGCCGGTTGGCAGACGGAGGTCTTGGTTAAGTCCTCCGAAGGTCCCTCGAAGGCGATCTTTGAGAGTGAGTATCCGAGAATCGAGTCAGCCTTGGCAAAAAGTTCCGCGGCTATGGGAAAATTAGCGGAGAGATCCTTGCCCATGCCGACGGCCTGGGCGCCCTGTCCGGAGAAGAGAAGTGCGGTTTTCATTCGTGTCCTAAAAGTAAAAAGGGATTCCGGCGGCGGCAAAAGCCTCTTTCTGTTCCTTGAGGTGCTTATCCCCGAGTCGGTCGAATCCCCCGGAAGCCCGGAATGACTTAAGGAAAGCATTCACCCCATCCCGAAGGGCCGTATCACTCGGACGGAGGCCGATTGCCCAATGCTCAGTCTGAATGGGGGAGAGCAGGGCGACTGTTTCCGCAGGGTGCTCTTTCTGGTTTTTCCAGACGCTCATCTGATCATACAGGAAGGCATCGGCCTTACCTTGGATGACCTCTAGGACTGCGGAGGATTCCTTATCGAGGACGAGTACCTTGGCCTGCTTAAGATGATCGGTAGCCCAAGCCTGCGCCGTCGTTCCCTGACGCACAGCAATCGTCCGGCCGGGATGATCGAGGTCATTGCTGGATAATGTGGAATTCTTCCCAGCCAAGGCAGCAAGGCCGATCGTCAGGTAGGGATCTGAGAAGGCGATGCTCTGGCGGCGCTCCGGAGTATCGGTCATCGAGGAGAGGATCAGGTCGATCTTTCCGGTCAACAGCGACGGGATCAACCCCGTGAAGGGAATATTCTCTATACGCACGGGACGATGCAGGGATTCCCCCAGCGCCATCGCAAGATCGACGCTCACACCCGAAGGTTGACCATCCGAACCAATCGTCTCGAAGGGGGGATAGGAGAGATCCATCCCCACGACCAGTGGTTTGACCGCGGGCGTGGAACCTTGCCGACCACAGCCGATGGTTGTGAAAAGGATTCCCGATGCGGCAAGAAGGATCGGGAAAATCCAACCTTTCCTCATCGTTCCTTCAGCTTTCAGTCTCAGGCCTGATTTCAGACCTGAGGTGCGTGCCATCCGCCCGAGGGAAGGAGTACGTCGTTGACGGCCTCAGGACCCCAGGTGCCGGGCTTGTAGGGATGGACGGGAACGGAGTTGCCGATGATCTTCTCGACAATGCGCCATCCCTCCTCCACGACATCCTGACGGGCAAAGAGGGCCTGATCGCCCTGGATCGCGTCACCAATGAGGCGCTCGTAGGGGGTCATCTCGTCGGGTTGCTGGTCAACAACCTTGAGTTCCATCGGTTCGCCGACCATCCGCTCGCCGTCGATCTTCACCTGCATGGAGATGCCGATCTCGATCCGGGGCGAGAAGAGGAAGCGAACGTAGTTGTGCATCGGGGCCTGCTCGTCAGGAAAGACGACCTGTGGAGGACGATGGAACTGCACGCGCACCTCAGTGGCACTCACGGGAAGATTCTTTCCGGCACGGATGAAGATGGGAACTCCCTGCC
>RFPR01000190.1 GCA_009928265.1 Pseudomonadota bacterium
CTAGAACCTATTCCAGCGAACGCGGGCCTCTACCTCCCAGAACCCGGCTACTTGGAAGGGATCAGGAAGCTCTGTACCGACCACGGGGCCCTGCTGATTTTTGACGAAGTCATGACCGGCTTCCGCCTTGCACCCGGCGGGGCTCAGGAGGTCTTCGGCGTTACTCCCGATCTCACCACACTCGGCAAGGTGATCGGCGGTGGACTCCCCGTTGGGGCCTTCGGCGGTCGCGCCGACATCATGGATTATCTGTCACCTCTCGGCCCCGTCTATCAGGCCGGGACGCTCTCCGGAAATCCCCTGGCCCTTGCGGCGGGACTCGCGCAACTCAAGGAAATGGAGCGAACCAACGGTTGGAAGCTCTTAGACGAACTGGGAGCCTCCATGGAGGCCTCGGTCCGCGCAATGATTAAGGGAAAGCCCTTCACCTTCCATCGGATCGGATCCATGTTCTGCCTCTACTTCACGGAGGGACCGGTACGCCATCTCGCGGAGGCCAAAAAGAGCAATACTGCCGCCTTCGCCCGGTTCTTCCACAGTGCTTTAAGTGAGGGAATCTATCTAGCTCCCTCCCAATTCGAGGCCGGATTCCTCTCCACGGCGCACACATACGTGGATCTGGAAACTGTCGCAGTTAAGATGGCCCGGCTCCTGAGCTAACAGAAAATCCCGCAACGCAAGCCCGGATCGCTATCCTTTCCAGCAGTCATTATTTTTGGATAGGATCTTTGAATGAACAAACTTGTCCTCATCCGCCATGGCGAAAGCACTTGGAACCGCGAAAACCGATTCACTGGTTGGACCGACGTTGATTTGAACGAAAAGGGACTCGGGGAGGCCAAGGCCGCGGGCGAACTCCTGAAGAAGGAAGGATACAACTTCGACCGCGCCTTTGTGTCCGTCCTGAAGCGCGCGCTCCGGACACTCTCCATCGTCCTCGACGAACTCGATGAACTCTGGATTCCCGTCGACAAGTCCTGGCGCCTGAACGAGAGGCACTATGGATCCCTTCAGGGACTCAACAAGGCGGAGACAGCGGCAAAGTTCGGCGATGAGCAGGTTCTTGTCTGGCGTCGCAGCTATGACATCCCTCCGCCGCCACTTGAAAAGAGCGACGAGCGCTTTCCCGGCAATGATCCCCGCTACCAAAACGTCGCCGAGTCCGATCTTCCCGTAACCGAGTGCCTCAAGGATACGGTCGACCGCGTTCTTCCCTACTGGCACGAACAGATCGCCCCAGCCGTCAGCCGCGGAGAAAAAGTTCTTGTAGCGGCCCATGGCAATACACTCCGCGCTATGGTCAAGTATCTCGATAATCTCAGCGAGGAAGAGGTTCTGGCCCTGAATATCCCGACCGGAGTCCCGCTCGTTTACGAACTCGACGACCAGCTCAAGCCGATCAAGCACTACTACCTCGGTGATCAGGAAAAGATTGCCGCCGCCATGGCTGCCGTGGCCTCGCAGGGTAAAGCCCAGAAGTAGCCTCCGGATCATGTCCATCGGATACCGGCCCCCTGCTGCTTTCCTGAACTCCGGCGAGGGGCGCGGTGCCGCTGCATTGAAGACCCGCGCGGAGGTTTCTCCCAAGGACACCTGGGATCTTACCCCGATTTTCCCGGACGACACCGCGTGGGAAACTGAGTTTGCGGATCTGGCGAATCGCTACGCCGGGATCACCGCCCTGCGTGGAATACTCGGCCGCAGTGCCGAAGATCTCTCTGCCGTGATGGCTTTTGAGACCTCACTCGACCGATCCACCGAACGTCTAGGCCAATACGCCTCCCTGCGCCTCTCGGAGGACAGCTCCCATGCCGCGGCACTCGACAGGGAGGGCCGATTCTCCTCCCTCTGTGCAAAAATTAGCGAGGCCTGTTCCTGGGTGGCACCTGAGATCCAGCAGATCCCGGACGACATCTTCTCCACCTTCCTCGAGAATCCCGCACTGGCCGATTGGAAAATCTCCCTACAACGGCTCCGTCGCCTCAAACCTCACATTCTTGGCAACGCGGAGGAACGCCTGCTCTCACTCGCCATGCCGTCACTCGGCGGCCATCACGAGACGTTTTCCCAACTGACCAATGTCGACATGACTTTCGGCAAAGTCACCGATGACCGGGGACAGGAAGTGGAACTCACCCAGAGCAGCTTCTCCTCCCTGCTCCAGCGTCCGGATCGTGGCGTGAGGAAAGCTGCCTTCGACAAGTTCTACGCTGAGTTCGACGCTCATAAGTTCTCGCTCGCAAGCGCTCTCTCCAATTCGGTGAAGGCTGATGTGTTCTTGGCCAGAGCCCGGAACTACCCATCGGCCCGCGAGGCCTCCCTATTCCCGGATAACGTCCCTGTCAGCGTCTACGACAACCTGATCTCGGCCGTCCGTTCACGCCTGCCCGTCCTCCACGACTATTATGCCCTTCGGCAGCGAGTTTTCAACCTTCCCGACCTGCATGTCTACGACACCTACGCGCCCATGGTCGCCGCGGTGCAGACCGAGGTCGGTTTTGACGAAGCCACTGAAATGGTTCTCCGATCCCTCGCCCCGCTCGGCGAGGAATACATTTCGGTGCTAGGACGGGGACTCTGGGAGGAACGCTGGTGCGACCGGTACGAGAATAAGGGAAAGCGCAGCGGCGCCTTCTCCTACGGCACCTACCAGGCGCCCCCGTACATCCTGATGAACTACAAAAAGGATGTCTTCTCTGACATCTACACGCTGGCGCACGAGGCAGGCCACTCGATGCACACCTGGTACTCCCGCCGTGCTCAGAGCTTCCAGAACTACCATTATCCGATCTTCCTCGCCGAGGTGGCCTCTACCTTCAACGAGATCCTGCTCACCGAGCACCTGCTGGCCTCGACTCAGGACCGTGCCATGCGCGCCTACCTGATCAACCGTCAGGTCGACGATCTCCGCGGGACGCTCTTCCGCCAGACCATGTTCGCAGAGTTCGAGAAACTCACGCACGAGGCTGAGGAATCAGGCGCTGCACTCACTCTGGAAAGCTTCCGCACGATGTACCGGGGACTGCTCGACACCTACTTTGGACCGGGCGTGACACTCGATCCCGAGCTGGAGCTTGAATGCCTGCGCATCCCTCACTTCTACAGCGCCTTCTACGTCTACAA